>VHCO01000012.1 GCA_016871715.1 Verrucomicrobiota bacterium | reverse complement strand
AGAAATCGACCGGAGCACATTGCTGAGCGCGGAACAGAAGCTGATGCTGAAGCTCCGCATCCTGGATGGTCTCTGCCTCGAGGAAGCCGCCCGCGTCCTCGGCCAGAACGTCGCGACCACGGAAACCTGGTACTACCGTGCCCTGGAACGTCTGCGGCTGAAGATTGCCTTGAGCGTCTACCGTGAAAGGCCGGGGGATTTCCAGGAGGACTTCTCCGACCCACAACGCGCCGCACTCGGCCTCTTGATGCGGGCGCTCTCCGTCAAACAGATCGCTCGGGGATTGGGGATGCGGGTGCCCCAGGTACAGGAGCTCTTGGCGCCGGTTCTCAAAACCCTTTGCCAGATCGCGACGGCGGAATGGCGGCACTTTTTGAACCCTTTTTTAAAAGGGAAATCCGCCCCTGCGCGTTTGGGCTTAATGGAAAGCGAACTATGGGCTGCTACTCTAATTGGAGACTGAACCGCGTGGCTGCCGGAAACCCGGAACCGGCTGGCTTCCGGGAGCACCTGGCTGCGTGCGAGCGCTGCCGAGTCGCGCTGGACTTGGCGATGGCCGCCCGATGGTCTCGAGCTCAAGGGCCTGGACTACCCGGGGGAACAGCACCCGTTGCTGGTGACCTGTGGCTTCGGCGAGGCGGACGACACGTTGCTGCGCGGGCTGGCCACTTCGCCCGAACACTACAAGCGCCTGAACCGGCCCGCCGAACTGCGCCAATTCCTGAGCCGGGGTCGGTCCCGGAATCTAGGCATCCAGTACTTGCAGGTGCTCACGCCATCCCGGCATTCTCCGATACGAAGCCAACTGGGAGCCCCTTACGCTACCGAACCGCCACCCGCACGCGGTAGAAACCTGTCAGGGCCGGAGTGGTGTGGCGCAGGGTCAGGGCGGCGCCGTTGCCGAGGACCTGGCTACTACCGGCGACGTCCGACCAGTCGATCCGGTCCAGTTCCGGGCGATGTTGCAGGGTGTAGACGCGGTTCGCTGAGCTCGTGACCGACACTTCGACCGCCCCCTCGAGCCGCCGGATAGTCAGAATCCTCAGACACGACGATGGATCGGCCGGGTCGGTGTCCGCCCAGTACTCGTCAGAGTTCGTCGCGCCGTCGCGGTCGGCGTCCTGATGGGCATCGTTCGAATCGTCTGGGTTCAAGCCGTGGGCGGTCTCCCAGTCGTTGGGCAGGCCGTCTCGGTCGCGATCGATCGACGGCGTTTCGACCGCACCGATGTCCACGCGCCCATGCTCGAGGCGGGCGAAGCCGCGTTGGTCGGTGGTCAACAGGGCTCCTTCGGCGTCAATGGCCAGTCCGTTCGCGCCGGCGTCAATGGCCGGGCTGCCAGGAAGGGGGAGGTGCGTGAGGGTGGGCCCGCCGTTGTCTTGGAGCGGACCCAGGCTGGGTTCGCCGCCGATGAGGTTGGACAAGCCGGACTGTTGCACCACGCCGGACAGGGCCAGCAAGTTGGCCAGCGGGCTGGAATCCGCCCCGGTCAGGGCGGTGGTGTTGCCGGCCAGAATCGTATTCTGGAGCGTGACGGCGCTCGTTTCGCCGGTCACATGCAGTCCCCCGCCGCCGCCAAAGTAGCGGCCGGTGACCCGGTTGCTCGTAACGGTACAGTGGACCAGAAGGATTCGCCCGCCCTCGATCCGCGCTGCGCCGCCGCCGCCTGTGGCCAGCAGCGTTTCGTTCCCGGACAGCGTGCAATTCGCGAGCGTCGTCTGGCCGCTGAGAGCCAGGGCGCCGCCGTACCACGCTTGGTTGGCAGCGAAGGTCGAAGCCACCACGGTCAGCCGACCCGTGGAGTGAACGCCACCGCCCCAGCCAGATGCGGCCCGGTTGCCATCGAGGGTTGAACGCTCGATCAGCAAGACTCCACCCTGGTTGAGGATCCCACCCCCGTTGCCGCCGCTGGCGCCGTTGCCGGTGAAAAGACTGTCGTGGATGGTCGCGGCTCCGTAGTTGAGCAGACCCGCTGCGCCGCTGGCAGCGGTGTTGAGTTGCACCACGCACCGATCGAGCCGGAGAAACCCTTCGGCCGTATTGGCGAGACCTCCCCCGGGTCCGCCGGAAGCGCGGCAGGATTCGATCCGGCAGTCGCGGAGCGCCAACCGGCCGTGGTTGAGAATGCCTCCGCCCGGCGCGGCCCAGCCAGTGGCCAGGCCCCCACGGACGGTCAAGCCGGCGATCTGCACCGTCGAATCCGGGGCGATCTCGAAGACCTTCGTTTTGCCGTTTCCGTCGATGAACAGGGCCTCCGCACCCGGGCCGGAGATCGTCAGTTCGCCCTCGATTGTGGGCAACGGTGTCCCTGCCAGCAGGAGGGTGTCACCACCCAGCGATGGTGCGAACCGGATCGCTTGGGGTCCCCGTAGAAGCGCTGCGGCGATCATCGCTTCTCGCAGGGAATCGCCCTCCCCCGCCCCCAAGAACCCGTCCTGCTCATCCGTCAGGGTGGTCACGAGGCCGGTGAACGTGTACGGGGTCTCGTCGCAACCGATGTCCGGCACGTTGAGCCGTAGGTCCCCGTCGTAATCTCCCTGCGGCGCGTCCTTGGTTGCCCCGGCATCCACCAGGGGCGATCTCGGGTCGAGGTGAAAGTCGCCTGCAGCGAGGAATTGCGGATCGATGCTGGTGTTCATGAACGCGTCGGAGGGCGTGCCGCGCTGGTTGTTCGTCGTCACGAGACCGAAAGTGTCCGGATAATTCAGCCAATTGGTGGCATTGCCATAGACGTTGTTGTGCGCGACCGAGGCGAGTCGGTTGGTGGGCGAAGTGGTGGCGCTGACGCCGGCGCCGTTGCCGAGCAGCAGGTTGTTACGAAGCTCAGGGGCGCTCGCGGCAACGAGATCGCTTTCGACGCCCGGCCCGGCGTTCCCTAGGATGGTGTTGTTGATCGCGACGCCGAAGAAGTTGCCCTCGAGGACGACACCCGCCGCGCGGTTGCTTTGGATCAGGTTGTTGACGATCGCGGCCGAAATGCGTCCCAATCCGCCCGAGGCCCAGGACTTGGGCGCTCCCACCACCGTGATTCCTGCCCCATTATGGTGGATGAAGTTGCCCGAGACTACGCCCCGAATCTCGGCGATCCTGGTTGGGGAGCAACCGGAAGAAGTGGAACCGCTCGCCTCCAAGACCAACGCCTCGGCGTCGTTCTGGTAGATGTCGTTGCCCGACACCTCGGCCTGGAGCAAGGCTGCGTCACACCAACTGGTTCGCGACGAGAGCACAACGCCAAAGCGATTGTCGCCAATCCGGTTCTGCAGGATCGAGACCGAAGCCGAGTCCATGAGCGTGCCCCAAGCGCTGACCTTGACCCCGGAGTAGCTGTGGTGGTGAACCTCGGAGCGTACCAGGCCGACCCGGCCGCGGTCCCCCCAGACATCTAGCCCGACAACGCCATAGGCGATCTCCACTCCGTCCAGCACATTCGAGGAGCCTCGGTTGAGGTTGAGATCGATCCCCTCCCAGGATCCCCGCTCGGGTTGGCCCAGCGCGCTCGAGAAGACAATTGGCGCCGTGCCTTGGCCCTGCGCGACCAGACTTCCATCCACCGCGAGACCCGTGGCTGGCCGGAAAAGTAGGCGGGCGCCGGCTTGGATGGTGAGCGTCTCGTCCTGCGGGACGAGCAGGTCGCTCGTCACCGTGTACGTGTGCAAAGGCAAGGCTCCGGCGATCTGCCCACCGAGAGTCCGCGATCCCTCCGTGTCATCGTCCAGTACCGTCACCGCAGCCGAGGCGGCCGCGTAGCCCGGCGCGTTCGCGATGACCTGCACGGTTTGGCTGCCGTCCACCAGTCCATCGTTCGCCGCTTCGAACATGAACTCGACGCGGCGGGCTCCCGCCGGCATCGAGAGTGAAGCCGGGACACGAACCTCGCGTGGGTTAGAACTCGTGAGCTGGACCGTCAAGTTGGTGTCAAAGCCGCGATCACGGTCAACCCGGCCGAGAAACCGCTGGCCGGCCGAGGCCTCGTTCAACTCCGCCACCGAAAGCCAGACCGCGAGTCGTGGCGTCGTCGCTTCGCCCACTTGGATGACGCTCGAACGGGTCTGGAATCCGACGGCGCTCGCACTGATGGTCGCCTCTCTCGCTCCGGAGGGTAGGCCAGCGTCAGCGGTCCCGATGAAGAACATGGCCGCAAGGTCGTTGGTCCCGATGCTGACCTGGGAAGGAACCAAGACGATGGCCGGCTCGCTGCTGGCCAGGTCCACCTCGAGCGCCGAGGACACGTCATCGACGTTCAGCCGATGGATAACACCGATGGCGCCGCCGGCCCCCGCAGACTCGGGGACTGTTCTCGGCTCGATCTCGACCCAGAGCGAGGGCTGACCGCTGGTGACGCGGATTTCGTCCAGGAACACACTTGTGGCCGGGGCTTTCTCGAACCGGATCCAGATACCCTGTCGCGGATCGATTCCGTTCAGCGCGGCGAGCTCCTTCAGGTTAAGTCGATAGCCGCGGTAGCGGAGCAACTTGACCCGGTCGAGGCTGGGGGTCGGCGACCAACGTACGCCATCCCCACTGAGCTGAATTCGCAGCGCATTGTCGGTGAGAGAGTCGACTTTGGCCGAGAAATCGAGGTAGAGACTTTCGCCCTCGCCAAGATGGCTCGCGGACACAGCGAGCGTGGCCGACTCGGTTCCGCTGCCACCCAGCACGAGATGTCTGGATCCGGCCGGTGCGTCGGCGGAGTCGACCGCCAGGATCGTCCCGAATGCGGCTGACTGAAGGGCCCAGTGGGGCGGCGGTTCTGACCAATCCTCAAAGCCTTCGTGGTACAGCACTGGACTGGAGGCAGGCAGCGACAGAAGCGTTGGCTGGAACCGGATCGTGCCGCTGAATCCGTCCGCGGCTTCGCCGTTCAATACGTCCTGGTCCTGGTTCATGAGGTTGCCGCGCTCATCGCGAAGCTCCGGTCCCACCGTCAATTGGTATGTGCCTCGTTGCCGCTGCGGCTCCGCGAGCGTCACCTCGAATTGCCGGTTCTGCGAGTCGGGCACCGGCTCGATGGCTTGCACCTCGACTCGATGGCCGTCCGGACGCCAGACGCGAAGATCGTCCAACTCGAGGGAGTCAAGCGCGAGCGATGAGTCGAAGCTCAAGCGCAGGGTGTCGAAAGCCGCCACCTCGGGCGCCAGTTCAGTGGGCGACAGGCTGAGGACTCTCGGTCCGACGACATCCGCCTCCACCTGCACCCGGAGGTTGTCGAGCAGCAGATGCCCCACGGGCGACGAGAAGGAAAGGCTCAATCGGATCTGGAAATCGGTCGTGTAAGCCCATCCCGCCGACGCCACAATCGGGTCGAGGTTCAGGTTCCAATGCTCATACGCCCCCAGGCCCGGACTCCAGCTCCCCAAGCTTCGCCAATTGGCCGAGCTCCCAGCCCGCACCGACACTCCCACCAGACCGCCACCCTGGCTGCTGTTGCGCCGGGTCCCGAAATCCAGGGTCACCCCAGACTGGCTCGCCAGATCCAAATGAAGGATGGCCCGGAGCGACGCGCTGGCACCCCGCTCCTTGGCGGTCACGCTTAGGTGGCAGGCACCTTCCTCCGGCGGGCTAAAAGCGTCCGTCACCTCGAACTCGCCGCCGCTCGCCTGGAACTCCCATTCGGCGCCCAACGCGTCGAGTCGGCCGCCCTCGAAACCCTCAAGGTAGGGATACGAGTCTGCGTAGGGCACAACCTGGGCCAACACCGACATGGGTGGTGCAGCGAGCGAGGCAAGCAGGGCACCGGCCAAAACCAGGGCCCGACCAGTCCGCCGTAAGGGGTTGAGCGGGTATGTCACGTTGATAGGTTTCTCGAGGGGTTCGACAGCGGCGTTTGCGGTATTCATATCGGCAGTTGTTCCTTCACCCTCTTACTACACGGACGCCGCCAATTGGCTGCACGGACCCAGCGGCTTGGTCATTGGCTCGTGCGGGCGTGGTTGGGTCAGCGCCGACCGCCTTCGATAACGATCTGGTTTCCGCGAACGCACACCCGGTTCCCCTGTTGGATCTGCTTGGCGATGGACTTCATCACCTCGTCCATCGCCTCAGGAGTGGGCGGTTTCCCGGCGTTGACGAAAAGCGCCCGGATCTGCTCGCGGAGTTCTGCCAGCTCTCGGGAGTCGGTCGGTTTGGGCGCGTTCCCGCTTGGGACCGAGACTTGAGCCGGTGGAGGCCCGCCGGCGACTCCCGGGCCCGGTGGTTTCCCCGAGGTGCCCCCTTGCGCCCCCGAAGCGCGCGGTCCCAGGACGCCCTGGAACCAGCGTTTCTTGGCCGGCGTTCCGGCTTGCGGCCCCGGCGACTGGGTAGGTGGCGGGGCCCGCGTGTCGCCGCTTCCCACGGGCCGGTTACGGGGCATGGTGTCGAAGATGATCTCTTTGGCCCGGGAGGCCGGCAGGCCCAGCTTCTCCGCTCGTGAGAAAAGGAAGCTCTCCTCCTGTGGGGTCAGGGTGCCGTCCAGCCACGCCCCTTCGGCTAACTGCCGGAACGCGGCCTCCGCGTCTCCCGCCGGGCTGACGTCGCTGCTCATGACGCAGCGGATTTCGGCCAGGAACTCGGTGGCCGAAGTGAAGCGATGGTTGGGGTTCTTCTGCAGGGCCTTCAGGATGGCCAAGTCCACCGCTCTGGGGAGGTCCGAACGCAGGGATCGTGGTGCGGGCGGATCGGCATGTTGGTGCTGGTACGCCAGGGTCATCCAACTGTCGCCGTGGAACGGTCGGCTGCCCGTGCACAGCTCGAACAAGATCACCCCGAGCGAGTAGACGTCCGAACGCGCGTCGATCAACGCCCCTCGGCACTGTTCCGGCGACATGTAAGCCGGCGTGCCTATGCGCTCGCCCGAGTTCGTCAGATCGATGTCCGTCAAGCCCTTCGCCAGACCGAAATCGAGGATCTTCACCGTCCCGTCGGAAGTCAGAATCACGTTGTCTGGCTTGAGGTCTCGATGCACCACGCCTTTCGCGTGGGCGAAGGCCACGCCCCGGAGGATTTGGGCAAAGATCGCCAGCACCTCCGCCACCGGCTGAGCCCCCGGCGCCGGCTGGCCCGCCAGCCATGACCCCAACGGCGTGCCCGGGATGAACTCCATGACGTAATAGTACCCCTTCTCGTCTTGGCCCATGTCGGTGACCGACACGATATGCGGGTGGTGCAGGCCCGCCAGCGTGCGGATCTCACGATCGAAGCGTTGGATGGTCTCCGGCGTGCTGACGTAATGCCGGTGGATCCGCTTCACCGCCACCGGCCGGTTGTGCAGGGCGGTGTCGTCGGCTTGCCACACTTCGCCCATGCCCCCGGCGCCCAGGAGTCGCCCTACACGGTACCGCCCCCCGATGATCTCCCCCTCGGCGCTTCCGCTCGAGGGACCGACGGGTGGCAGGGCCATCGTCTGAGCGCCGCGCGGAGAGCGAGAGCCCTTAAGGACAAACGGTTGGCGGCAACTCGCGCACTCGCCGGTCGAGCCAATCTGGTGGCTGGGAATGGCGTGGGCTGCCTGACACTGAGGGCAGATCACCTCCAGCTTGGACATCACCCCACCCCCTTCTTCCACCAGGTAGAACTTCGATTCGCACTGGCTGCACTGAACCTTGCGCCCCACGTAGGATCCGTCCAGGCCGTAGACCGTCTGGCAACTGGGGCATTGCACGTTCACGTTGAGCATTCCTGTCGTTCCTTTCACTCGCCCTCAGGTCTTCCAGTAGTCGCCTCATGGTTCCTATCGTCCCCGCCTGCCCCGCGCCATAGTCTGTGGAGCATGCGCACCGGTCAAGGGCAGTCTCGAAAACCCAGCCTGCTGGCCATCACTCCCAACCGTGCGCCCTATTGCCACGCCAACGGTTCGACCTCGGGGCATAGCGTCGAAGATGATTTCCTTGGCGCGAGCAACCGCCAGACCCAGAACCTCAGCGCGCCCGAGCAGAGATTTCTCCTCCTCCTGGGTGAGCGTCCCGTCCAGCCATGCACCCTCGGCCAACTGGCGGAAGGTCGCCTCGGCGGTGGCAACGGCGGTGTCGCCGGCTGGCGTGACTTTCCCAAGCTCGTCGAGGAAATCCTTGGCCGAAGGGAACCGGTGTTCAGGGTTCTTCTGCAAGGCCTTGAGGATGGCCAAGTCCACCATGCCGGGTATGTCCGAACGCAGCGATCGCGGCGCGGGCGGGTCGGCATGCTGGTGCTGATACGCCAGGGTCATACAACTGTCGCCATGGAACGGTCGACTGCCCGTGCACAGTTCGAACAGCATCACCCCTAGGGAGTAGACATCCGAACGCGCGTCGATCAGCGCCCCTCGGCACTGTTCCGGCGACATATACGCCGGCGTGCCCATGCGCTGGCCCGAATTCGTCAGATCCACGTCCGTCAGGCCCTTCGCCAAACCGAAGTCCAGGATCTTCACCGTGCCGTCCGAAGTCAGAATCACGTTGTCTGGCTTGAGATCTCGATGCACCACGCCTTTTGCGTGGGCGAAGGCCACGCCCCGCAGGATCTGGGCGAAGATCGCCAGCACCTGAGCCACCGGCCGAGTTGCCGGCGCCGGCTGTCCCGCCAACCACGATCCGAGCGGTGTGCCGGGGATGAACTCCATGACAGGTCGTAGGCGGTTTGACAACCGGGGCATTGAACGTTTACGGCGGGCATATATTCCGAATCCTTTCTTCCAACGGCTTGTTCCTCTGTTGTTGTTGCTGCTGCTGCGGTTCGCCCATCTCCAGTTCCCACCCAGCCCGTGGCTCGGTCGGTAGGAGGACAAGGGCGGCTAACACTCGATGATGTGCCGATTCCATTTCAACAGGCGTGTCTGCATGGGGTACTACACGGGGGTGGCCGATTCGCTGCGCAGGGCTCAACAACATCCATGGCGCCAAGATGCAGCCCCCTGGCGCCGGGGAACCTCATAGGCCGGTCAGAGGATCGGCCCGAATTCTGTCCAAAATCTGTGCGAAATCGCGATGTGCCCTCAAAATCCCCCAAGACAGGATTATAGAAGTTGACACTGGTCGAGTCACCGCAATGGCCCATCACCTGGTCGCGCTGCGACAGGTGGCATTTCAACAAGAACCGCGGCGAGCAGGGGCAACCGGAGCCGAAAGCGGCGGCAGACTTATGAGCTTCCTGGACCGCCCCGTCGTTTAGGCGTCGTCCCCGGTTTCAGCTTGAACGCCCCCCTTCGGTTTCGCGATGCTCCTATCAATCAGACCACCAAAACCACGCGAAAGAGGCAAACTGCTATTCGTCATGAATATCGATGTCACGACCCCCATCGACCCGATCCGTTCTCGTCTCGCTCGCTGGGCCCGGTTTGGGCTCGGCAGTCTCCTGGTGGGCCTGGTCGCTGTGCCCTGTTGGGGAGCCGGCCCCGCGTCCCTAGGCCATTGGACCTTCGAAGAAGGGACCGGCACCACGACCGCCGATCGGTCCGGGAACAACCTCGACGGCACCTTGGACAACGTGGCGACTTGGGGCGGCCCAGCCTGGGTCGCTAGCCCATTCGGCCAGCACGCGCTGAGCTTCGACGGCGTGAACGACCGCGTTAACTTGGGCAACCCGACCGCACTCCGGTTGACCGGGCCCATGACGGTATCGGCTTGGGTCTACGTGCGGCGCTTCAACACCAGCGGCCGCATCGTCACCAAGGGCGGCGGCGGCGGTTCACGCGGTTGGGCGTTGACGGTGGAAGTGGGCAACGGCACCACCACGCCCTTTCAGGCGGCCGGCATTCAGATCGCCGCCAACGGCAACACGTTGTATGCGGTCAACACCACCACCGGCATTGCGAGCAACCAATGGATTCATCTCTGCGGCGTTTACGAGCCGGGAGTCGCCTTGCGCTTTTACACCAACGGTTTCCTCAACAACGAGCGCACCGACAGCGTGCCCGCCGCACAGCACAACACCGGGCTCAACGTCACCATCGGCGGCCGGCCGACCGGGAGCGTGGACAATCCCTTCAACGGGGTCATCGACGAGGTGCGCGTGTTCGATCGGGCGCTGACCCAGGCGGAAATCCAGGCACTGCCGGAGTTGGTTCAGACCCCGCTCACCTTCAAGACCCAGCCGCTGAGCCGGACGGTGGCGGAGACCCGACCGGTGACCTTTACGGCGGCGGTGAGCGGTTCGCCCCCCTATTCTGTGCAGTGGTATGAAAACGGCGTCGAGATCCCGGGCGCGGCCGATTTTTCGATCAGTATCCCCTCGGTGATGCCGTGGATGAACGGCAACCGGTATCATGTCGAGGTCAAGAACCTGGCCTACACCGCTACGAGCGACACTGCCGTGCTCACCGTCAGCGCCGATACGACTTCGCCCACCGTCGTTGGCGTTGGCAGCGCGGACGGCAACGCTGTCGGAGTCTGTTTCAGTGAACCGATGGATCAGAACCTGCTTTGGGACCCGTCTTACTTTACGGTCAATGGAGGCGCGGTGGGGGTGGCCTGGAGTATGCCCCGAGCCGACGGTCAGTCGGCCATGCTCTACCTGACCGCCCCCATTACGGGCGCGTTCTCGGTCGCCGTCACCGGTGTCACGGACCTGGTGGGCAACCCGATCGCAGCGGGACCGCCGGCCAACGGGACGGTGGTGGGGATGACGGCGGCCGACCTGGGCTTCCCGGCGCAGTTGGGCGAGACGTTTACCTGCCGGCCGGAGGTCTTCGAGATTACGGCGGGGGGCGTGGACCTGTGGGGCGCAGCCGATCACGGCCATTTCGCCTCGAGCCAGGTCAGCGGCGATTTCGACGTCAAGGTGCAAGTGTTAAGCCTGACCCCGGTCCACAATACCGCCAAAGCCGGTCTCATGGTCCGGGCCACGCGCGACGCCGACAGTCCCACCGTCCATCTGTTGGCCAATCCGCCCCTGCCCACTGGCCGTGGCTACATCGAGGCGGGGCGGCGGGCGTCAGCCGGCGGCGCCACCGCGGTTTGGGGCACGACCTTCACCGGTGCGGCCATGCCGGACGTGTGGCTGCGCTTGCGGCGCTGGGGCGATCAGTTTGCGGCGTTCCGGAGCACCGATGGGGTGGACTGGACAGCCATGGGCCAGACCACGCTCACGCTGGCCGATCCGGTTCATCTCGGGTTGGCGGCCACGGCGCACAGTGACACGACCGATCCGACGCTCGCGAAGTTTGGAGCTTACGGCAACGTGGTCTTTAGCGGCGTTACCTTGGCGATCGCGCAGCCCCCCACGGATACCTCCGTGGTGCAAAACACAAGCGCTAGCTTCCAGGTCCAGGTCGAGGCCACAGGCGCGCCGGCTTCGGAGTTGGCCTACCAATGGCAACGCGATGACGGCACGGGCGCCTTTGTCGATCTGGCCAACGCCACCGGTCCGACCTATAGCCTCGTTGCCCGGCCCGTCGACCACGGCGCGCGCTTTCGAGTGCAAGTCTATTTTGCGGGGTTGATCGAGAACTCGGCTGTCGCCACCTTGACCCTCATCCCCGACGTCACGCCGCCGACGCTCGTCTCGGTAAGCGCCGCGGGCAATCCCACGGCGCTGACAGTGATCTTTAGCGAAGACATGGATCCGACCAGCGCCACGACGGTGGGTCGTTACCAACTCACCGGTCCGGGCGGCGGTGTGGTCCTCAGCGCAGCCGCGCTGGGCGTCGACGCGCGCACGGTGCTCCTCAGCACCGATGCCCCGCTCACTGAGGGACCGGTCTATACCCTTTCCATCGAGAACGTGGTCGACCAGGCGGTCCCGGCCAACGTCATCTCGCCCAACCCAACCCGCGCCACCTTTGCCTACAGCAGTCTGGCTGGCCATTGGCCATTCGAAGAAGGCAGCGGCACCAGCACCGCCGATGCCTCCGGCAACGGCTTCACCGGCGCGCTGCAGAACGGTCCACCGACCTGGGCGCCCGGACTCTTCGGTCAACACGCCCTCAGCTTCGATGGCATCAACAGCCGGGTCAACGTGGGCAATCCCGACACCTTGCGCATCACCGGGCCCATGACCCTCTCGGCCTGGGTCTGGGTGCGCACCGTCGCAGCCAACGGCCGCATTGTCACCAAGGGCGGCGGGGGCGGCCAGCGGGGCTGGTCGTTGAACGTCGAGAACTCGGACGTGTTCGCCTTCCAGGTGGCCACCAACCCCAACGCGCTGGTGTCCGTTGCCTCGATCGGGCCGGTGCCGCGCGAGCGCTGGACCCATGTGGCCGGGGTTTACGATCCCAACGATGTCGGGGGCCCGATTCTCAAGCTCTATGTCGATGGGGTGTTGGATGCCACGCTGACCAGCGGTGTGCTCGAGACCCAAAGCAACTCGGGCCAAAGTGTCGGCATCGGCAACCGCGCCGGGGGCGGCACGCCGTTCGATGGGCTCATCGATGAGGTGCGCATCTACACGCGAGCCTTGAGCGATGCGGAGATTGCCGAGTTGGCCGAACCACCCGCCGCCGCGCCGCAATTCCTAGCGCCGGTCCTGGCGGGCAACCAACTGACCTTGAATTGGACCGGCACGGCCCAGTTGCAGTGGGCCCCGACGGTTACCGGGCCTTGGTCTGACTTCACGCCGGCGCCCACACCGCCGCATACCATCGAGGTCGTGCCCGGCGAGAATCGTTTCTTCCGACTCTGGACCACGCCTTGAACCCGTCGCGGGCAAACGATGAACGATCGGCAACTTGGGGGGAGGCCTGACGGGCTTCCCCCCGCTCGTGGCGTGATGCAGTCGAACGACGGGACACCCGGGCTTGGCGCGCGGCCGAGTTGGTTCCTGCCGCGATGGGGCTTGCTGCGCGGTGGGCTGGGGGCCTTGGTGTTGCTGCCGTGGGTGACGGCGGGCGCTGGGCCGAGGGGCGAAAGCACCGCCGTCCAATGGCAGCGCTGGGAACAGAGCCTCATCAGCGCCGTAGCCTACGCCAATCCCTACCGCGAGGTCACGGTGTCCGTGACCTACAGCGGGCCGGATGGCGCCACGCTCGAGACGTTTGGGTTCTGGGATGGGGGCGACCTCTTCAAGCTGCGGTGCGCCTTTCCGGCCGCAGGCGTTTGGGAATGGCGAACCCGTTGTTCGGACCCTGCCAATGGCGGGCTCCACCAGCAGGTCGGCACGGTCACCGTCCAGCCTTACGCGGGCAGCCATCCCCTCTACCGCCACGGCCGGCTGCGGGTCAGTGCTAATGGCCGGTACTTGACGTTCCAGGACCACAAGCCCTTTCTCTGGCTGGGCGACACGGCGTGGGCGGCGCCGCTGGGCGCGTCGCTGGCCGATTGGCGCGCTTACATCGACGATCGCCGCAACAAGCATTTCACCGTCATTCAAATTGCGCCCGCCAGTCGATGGAGTGGGTTCACCACCGACACCGCCGGGAACGCGCCCTTTCTGGGCAGTGGCCTGGGCCGATGGAACCCGGCCTACTGGCAGGGGTTCGAACAGAAGGTGCAGTACGCCAACGAACAGGGATTGTATGTGCTCCTGGTGGGACTGATGGAGCCCCAGACACGCTACCCCAGCGAAGCTGAGGCGCGGCTGTTCGCGCACAACATTGTTGCCCGGCTCTACGGCGATTTCGTGCTGTTTTCGCCCAGTTTCGACAGCCCCTACGCCGCCTTGGGCGACCGTGTGGGCGAGGAAATCCACGCCGCAACCTCCGTCCACCTCATCACCCAACACGTGGGCACCAGCCTCGACGCGGCCCAGCGCTACTATGACCGAGCTTACCTGGACTTCTCCGGCTGCCAGAGCGGCCACAACAACGGCGACCGTGCCAAGTGCGCCGCCCACGCCGTCGAGTGGAACTTGGCCCTCTACCATCGGGTCCCTCACAAGCCCGTGATCAACCTCGAGGCCTTCTACGACGCCAACGGCACCACGGCTGGCTTGGCTACCAAACACCAAGGCACGGCGCGCGATGCCCGGTCGCTGGCCTATCTGAGCTGGACCTCCGGCGCCCTGGGCTACACCTACGGTGCCTACGGCCTGTGGAACTGGCCGAACGACCCGAGCCAGCCCTATCATTGGTCCAAGGCGATCCATTCGAAGTAGCCCTGTCGAGTTTCCCCGCGCCGCTGCGGGCGGTGTGGTTCGATCCGGTCAACAACCGTTACTGGTCGGTGCCCCAGGTCATCTCGCCCACGGCCAGCCACACCTTCACCCCGCCCGGTCCGGGCGACTGGGTGTTGCGGTTAACCCAGGCCAAACCGCGTTTGCTGGTGTTGACCGACATTGGCGGCGACCCGGACGACCAGCAATCCCTGGTGCGTCTGCTCGCCTATGCCAACGAATTCGACATCGAGGGCCTCTTGGCCACCGGTCGGATGGGCCACGGCCAAGACACCATGCCCCACTTGATCGCCAATATCGTCGACGCCTATGGCCAGGTCGTCACGAACTTGGCTCAACACGCCCAAGGCTGGCCGACGGCCAACTCGTTGCGCGAGGCCATCCGCGTCGGTCTGGGCGAGCACGGCCGCGTGGGTGAGGGCCTGGATTCTCCCGCCTCCCAGCACCTCATCGAGGTGGTTGACGCCGAGGATCCGCGCCCCCTGTGGGTCGTCATCTGGGGTGGCTCGCGCGAACTGCACCAGGCCCTTTGGCGCGTCCGCCAGAGCCGCACCCCAGCCGCCACGCAGGCCTTCGTGGCCAAGCTGCGCGTCCACGCGATCGCCGACCAAGACGGCCACGGCGCCCCAATCCGTGCTGCGCATCCTGACCTGCTCTGGATTGACAATGGCGCCGGCCTGAGTCAATCCCGCCAGGTCTTCCGCGGCCAGTACCAAACCGGCGTTCTCACCCAGCAAGGGCGGGATTGGGTCGAGGCCAACCTCCGCGTCGATCATGGTCCCCTGGGCGCTCAATACCCGCGCGATGGTGCCGGTGTTCCCGGCATGAAAGAAGGGGACACACCCTCCTGGGCGTACGTCTTGCCCCACGGCCTGAACGATCCGGAGCAGCCTACCTGGGGTGGTTGGGGCGGCCGCTTCCAAGCTTTAACCGGCCAGACCTATGTGGGGGCTCAGGACGCAGTCGAGGGGGTTGGCTTTGGCGGCGCTAACGAACGCTACACCGTGGCTCGTTGGCGCCCGGCATTCCAGAACGAGTTCCAGGCGCGCCTGGACTGGTGTCGACAGCCCCGCGCGCTCGCCAACCATCGGCCGGTGGCTTTTGTGAACCAGGACGGATCCCGCGCGGTTCTATCCGTGACGGCCGAACCCGGGGCCGTGGTCGAGTTGGACGCGCGCGGTTCGTTCGACCCGGATGGCGATGCCCTGGCCTACGCATGGGCTTTCTACGCCGAGCCTGGTCGGGCGCCCGACGGCATCATCCTCAGTAACGCCACCGCCGCTGTGGCGAGCTTCCTGGCGCCCGACCGCGGCAGCCCGCAACCGCTGCATTGCATCCTGGGTGTCACCGACAATGGCGACCCGCCGCTCACCAGCCTCCGTCGTGTGACGGTCACCGTGACCGCTGCGTCCACGAACGGCGGCACGACCACTGGCTTGGTCGGCCACTGGGAACTCGAGGAAGGGGTCGGCCTGGCCACCGCCGACGCCACGCCCAGCCAACTCACAGGCACGCTCCTCAACGGAGTCCAATGGACCCAAGGCCAAACGGGCTCGGCCTTGGCCTTCGACGGCGTGGATGACCGGGTCGATCTCGGCAACCCGGTGCCGCTGCGCCTGACCGGCGCCCTGACCGTGGCGGCCTGGGTCTGGATCGAGAGTTTTTCGGGCAACGGCCGCCTGATCAGCAAACAAGGCGGCGGAGGCAATCGCGGCTGGTCGCTCAACCTGGAGAGCGGCGGTTACGCCTCCTTCCAAATCGCGCGGGACGCCCACAACCTCTTCTTCGTCAACAGCCGTCCGCTGCCGGTCCGCCAATGGATTCACCTGGCTGGAACTTTCGAACCCGGCGTCGCTTTGCGGATCTATGTCGACGGCCTCCCCGATCGCGCCGTGACCGCCAGCGTGCCGGCCGCGCAACACAACTCGGGTCTCAACGTTGCGCTCGGCGACCGGCCGGTCGGGGGTACCCCTTTTCGCGGCCGCCTGGACGAGGTGCGGATCTACGACCGCGCGTTGAGCGCAACCGAGGTGGTCGCTTTGGGCCCGACGCGCTTTTCCGGGGCGACACACGCCGACGGCCACGTCACGCTGGTCTGGACCGGCCAAGGCCAGTTGCAGTCGGCAAGCATCGTGACCGGCCCCTACACGAACCGGACGCCGGCGCCGACCCCGCCGTACACGATTCCGATTTGGACGGAGGACAACCGCTTCTTTCGCATCCGCGCCACCCCATGATCCTGATCTCGATCCACCGCCCTGCGCGTGTCCTTGGGACCGGTTTGTTGCTCTTGTCGTGCCTCCGTCCACAGGCGGCGGCCTTTCCGGGACAGGACTGGGAGGTTTACCTCTAGGATTCGTTGAACAGCAACCGAACCTGACGAAAGAACACGGTTATGAACCGACGCGACTTCCACAAGACCTGTCTGATGTTCGGCGCAGGCGCGCTCACCGGAACGGCGACCCATGCGGGGGAGCAGGCCAGCGGTCCCTCGATCGAAACCCACCGGGAACCGGCCCGGAACCTACCCGTCCGCAACTTTGATGTGGTGGTGGCTGGGGGTGGGACGGCGGGGGTTGTCGCCGCGCTGGCTGCGGCCCGGCAGGGCGCCAAGACCATGCTCATCGAGCGGAAAGGGTACACCGGCGGGACGGTGACCGAGGGCGGCACGGCGCTGCACAGCTTCTTCAATCTCTGGCAGGCCTTTGGGGTCAAGAAACGCCAGGTCGTCCAGGGCATCCCTCAGACGATCGTCGACCGGCTTATGGCGGTAGGCGGGTGTTCCGGCCACGCGGAGATGCTCAAGGGATACGAGTACGATTCGGTCTGTACCGCCGTGGACGTCGAACTTTACAGGTTGGTGACTATGGAGATGCTCGATGAAGCCGGCGTCTTCATGGCCCTCAACACCCTTCTCACGGACGCCATCGTGGAACGGGACCGTGTCCGAGGCGTGATCGCCGAAAGCCGCTCCGGTCGGGAGGCCATCTACGCGAAGGCCTTCGTGGATTGCACCGCTTACGGCGACCTCGCTGCCTTCGCCGGCGCCAAGTCCAGCGTCCCGAACGATTACGCCAGCTGCAACAGCATCGGACTGGCGAACGTGGATCTGGACCGGTACTTCGAGTATCTCAAGGCCAGTGGCGGATCGAACCAGGTCGCCTATGGCCTGCGCAGCGGTCAACCGGGCAAGGTGGTCCGCTTCAATGGCGGCTTGGGCGGGGATTTCGCCAAGGAAGCCCGTGAGATCGGGATGTCCTCCATGATCACCACGGTCCACGACAACTACATCATGTTCGTGAAGTGCAGCTACAAGGTGCCCGGCAGCGTTATCGACCGGGACGACATGGCCCGAGCCGAACTCGAGGTCCGCAAACGCATGGCCAAAGCCGCCGAGTTGTTCCGCAAATACGTGCCCGGTTGCGAAAAGGCGTTCGTGGCCCGGACCAGCCCGTCCCTCTGCATCCGCCGGGGCCGCCTAATCGCTTGCGATTACGACATCACCCACGAAGACGTCATCGAAGGCCGGCATTTGCGCCGGTTCGTCCAACACGACCAGAATCGGCCGGTCGTAGGGCAGGACCCGACCCGCCCACGAACAAGAAGTCGCCCGTGAACAGCATTCAGGGTGTGTCCGCAACCGCAGCGTTCTCATACCTGTTGACGACCCGCACCGCCAGCGCCGGTCACGGGCCAACGCTAGCGTGGTGACGATCGTTACCTGTCACCGCGCGAGGCGGCCGACAGATCAGCCGCCAGAAGACCACCGTGCCACACGCACCACAGACTGCGGCACCGAGGAAGTTGGCTTGCGGGCTCAGGCTCCACAGGCCAGCGCCAACGAAGGATCCGGTCGTGACGAGCGTGTCGCGGATGAAATAGTAGGCCCCGTAAGTGCGGGCCCGCAGTTCAGGGGCCGCTTGCGCGATCAGGAGAGCCTTTCGGGCCGGTTCCCCGAACTCCTTCAGGCCGCGCACGGCAAAGGCGACCGCCAGCCAGGCGAAGTTGTGTGCTCCCAGCAGGGTTAGCGGAAAGAGCGTGAAGCAGACGAAGGTGACGAGCACGAATGGGCGCTGGCCATGTTGGTCGGCCAACCGGGCCACGGGGATGTAGCAGACCATGGCCGTGACCATCTCGATGGTGATCAGCCAGCCATATTGCGCTGCGCTGACGCCCCCGTGGTTCATCGCCCAGAGAATGACGAAGGCGTAAGGAATCCGCTCGCAGAAGCGGATGAGGATGTCGCTCACCAGCAACTCGCGCAGCGTGGGGTTAAACGACTTCACCACGCTGCGAAATGAGAGGGGGGATGACGCGGGGCCAGAAGCCATGGCGCCTTCTGCCGTTGGTTCCATCATCAGCCATTGGAATAGCGCGGTCGCCGCGCTGAGGACGATGCAGCCCAGCAACGCGAAGCGCACCCCTTGCTCCCAGCCAAACCGCGTGATGAGCCACCCGCCCAGGAGCGGACCCACCATCATCGGCACACGACGCACCAACGACTGCACGCCCACGCCCATCGTGTGCTGGCTCTTGTCGAGTGAAGCAGCGACGACTGCGAAGGTCGCGGGCAACGACAACGCACTCCAGGCAAGAAACAAGAAGGAGCCGAGCAGCAACGCCAGCCAGTGCGGCATCAGCAACACCAAACCGTAGCCGGCCAACGAGAGCGCGCTGAACACCAGCAACGAACGGCGCTGGCCCAGGCGGTCGGTCAGCCAACCACCCGGATAAGCATAGACGGCTCCGAGCAGAGTCTGCAGCGCATCAAACAACCCGATGATCAGGACGGTCGCCCCAAGCGTCTCGAGATACTTGGGCGCAAAACCCAGCCAGAGTCGCTCTCCCGTCCCAGCCAGCACCAGCGCTACAAGCAGCAACGTCGTGTTGCGCCGCAGGGCAAGGAAATCTCTCCATCCGGTCAGGATCATGGCCCGGCAACCCTATTCCCGACTGAAGCCGACCGCCAACATCAGAATGAGATCGTGCGGTAGGATGCGCGGGCATTTCCGTGACCATGTCCACCGTGGCCGAAGCCCGGCAACGTGATCGTCCCACCACCAGTCCCACTGTAGGACGCCCGACGCGGCGGTCGGCCGCAGGTATGTGGGAGGAAACGGATCCTTGCGCCGGCGGCGATGTCGCCATTGCCCAGCGGCATCTGGCCGGTGGCGTCCTTGGATGGGGTTTCCCAGACGACGTTGTAGCGGCCGAAGTGGATGGCCGTCGTTCGGTATTGCCGTTCTGCCAGTTCGGTGTCACCATGTCGCCATGAAGACGCTGACGATGAAGCTGCCTGATCAGTTGCTGGGCTGGCTGGAGAGCGAGGCCAAGCGCGCGCGGCAGCCGAAATCCGCCCTGGTGCGGCAAATTCTCCAGCAACACCGGGAGCGCCAGCGCCAATCGGCTCTCGACCTGACGGCAGACTTGTGCGGGTGTGTTCAGAGCGGCTTGCGCGACTTGGCCCGGAACAAGAAGCACTTGAAAGGCTTTGGGCGGTGAGCGCTTGGCTCCTGGACACCGGACCGCTGGTCGCCTTCTTTGACCGCAGCGACGCCGACCACGCGTGGGTAAAGCAACGATGGGCGCAGGCGCCCGTGCCGATCCTCACGTGCGAACCGGTCCTGGCCGAAGCCACGTACTTGCTGCGGGAACACGCCGGGCTACCCGTCAACAAGGTCCTGGCCCTGTTTGAACGCAAGGTCATTGCCGCGCCGTTTCGCCTGGAGGACCATGCCGGTCCCGTCGCTCACCTGGTGGAGAAGTACAGCGACCAAGGCATGCAACTGGCGGACGCCTGTTTGGTCCGCATGTCTGAACTGTACCGCGACTGCCGGGTGTTCACCCTCGACCGACGGGATTTTCAGGTTTACCGGCGCTTCGAACGCCAGGTGATCCCGCTGGTAGCGCCGGGTTGACAACGATGCCGCTCGGTAACAGCGATCGGGATGGCCCACGACTCGCACCACCGATGACGTCGAACCCGCTAGGAATCACTTCCTCTGAGAACCGGGCGTCCTTCACCCACGGGTAGCCTTCCGGAGGCAGCAGAGCGGCAAAGGAAGGAGAGATTATTCCGACAACCAGGGCGGTTCCCGGCAAGACCAGACGGATTCGTTATGCGTTCGTCATGCAGCGGATGATGGCCTCCATTCGAGTCTCGACCAGCAGCGTCCGTTGGTCTGTTCGGATCGGATCGCGAGCGTCGCCAGAGCGTGTCCTCTCGGCTCGCTCCAGTTTACCACTGCCGCAAGCGGTAGAAGGCTTGCGGGGTCTTCGTCAGCGCGCCAGCGTCAGTGAATTCGAGGTCTAGACCCAAGGGTCTGATCGGCAGCCAGGGGCCGACGATGGCGGTTGCCGTTTCCAGTTGGAAGACGCGGCCCGGGACATCGAAGTGCAGGGTGAGGTCTGGTCCCTCGGCCCTCACGCGCAGCGCGACACACCGGGGCGGCGCAGGCCAAGCCGTGGCATCCGACACGATGAACAGGGCGTCCAGGCCGAAGTCGGTGGGGATCGGTGGCGGATGGAAGCGGGCGAGGAGTTCTTCTTGGGCTTTGACGACGCGACCCTGGCTGCTGAGCAGGTCGCCCACACCTCGCAACCGTCGGTGCCATTATCGGTTGCGTTCAGGCGCGCGGCGATGGCCGTTCCGCCAACCCACCGCCGTGTCTGGCCGGTGCCTGAATACCGGACCATCGGATCGCCGGCTGGGCCGCTGGTTCAACCCAGCCACTCGGCCGTGCACAACGGATCGGCCGGCGGGTCGGTGCCAAAATCGAAGCTCAGGCTGGAGTCCAGGTCCAGCGGCACCTGTCCCCAGGCCAGACTGGTGCAGACCAGGAGGGTGGCAAACGGCGCACGGGACCAGGTCCGCGGGCGGAGGGAATCAAGGCAGCGCGATGTCTTCGTGGGCAGTCAGGTCAGATCATCGCCGGGCGAAGTACGGAGGCGGCTGCGCCGCGGCGGATGCCAGACCACGTGCTGTGCGGGCGCGGCTGGCCTCGATCGCGCGGGAGCGATCGTGCATCTGGACTCCGGTTCAAGCTGGGTGCGATGCGACACCGGCTGTTTTGTTCTGCGCGCGAGGCGCTGACAGAAGACGCCGGACAGCGTCTCGTGGAGGCAGCTATCTAGCGTGTTTAACGCCGATCTCCGTCGTCGGCAAGGTGAATCTGCCGGGCACGGTGCCGCGGTGCTGCGACTCCCCGAGGTCCCGCCCCTCGAGTCTACCGGCCGATGAAATGAGCCTCGGTCCGGCGCGACCCAGCGACCTCCGGCGTTTGGAGGGGTGGATAGAGAACGTCCTGGCTGCATGAACTCACGGAACTTCCAACTCCCGTTAGGTCCATCGTGTCCGCCAACTTCCACGTCTCGCCACCGTCGGGCGACATCAGCAACGCGCGGCGGCGGCCGAAGTGGTCGTTGCGATAGAACCAGAACGTGGACCAGTAGTCGTAAGACAGAAACAGGCGACCGTGGCGGTCGATCGTGAGCCGATGATAGAAGATGCTGTATTCGGAGAACGGCGCCACGATCAAGACCCGTGGCGCCTCCCAGGGCTGGCCCGGGCGTTTGCGCTGATACGCCAGCGTCGCGTGGGAACTGGCCGGGAACGGCTCGACACCGGAGCGCCACATCCGGAACACCGAGTGCAACGTGTCGTCCGGGCCGCACACCAGGCCGATATAGGTTTGGCCCAGGCCCTCGCCCGCGGGGGAGGCGTCGGTCCAGCCGGCCTGGGCGTCGTTGGGCTGCAAGGAGCGGGCGTACGGAAACGGCCGGCCATGCGTTCCCGCGAGGATGTGCAAGTAACCCTTGCTGTCGATGGTGATGCTGGGCGAGTTGTGGACATCGTTGGCCGGCGGACCGTACGCCACCAATGCTGGTTGGCCCAATTGCCCGGTGTCGCGGTCGTAGGTCGCCACGAACGCCGGCACACCGGGGACCTTCTGCTGCGGGTTGGTGGCTTCGCCCCAAGCCACATGCACCCTCGAACCGCGGGAAACCACGGCAGCGGGAATGCCCGAATGCGCCGACAGGCCAATGCACTTGGTCGAAAGCAGGATCGGTTCACCGACCAGCAACCGACCACCGACCTTCTTGGGAACGAACAGCTCGAGGTCGTTCAAACGGCGCCAGATCAGTTTCTCGTCTCGCGCCGTCTGGGTGTAGCGCAAGATCGGCGGCGGGCCCTCGGGCAGGTTATGACCGGAATACTGCTCGACATCGAACGCGCGCGGCTGGTTGTCGCGGCCGGGGATTGCGTAGGCGGCAAAGGTCTGTGCGCCATCCGCGGAATGCAGCAACACCGTGGTCCGGCCGGCGGTGGCGAGGGTGTAGAGATCGTGGTCCCGATCGAACGCGATCTTCGTGCTGGTCAGGCCAAACGAATCACCCGCGAACGACGGCGTGCGCGAGCTCACGGCTACACGGAGCGGCGGCGTGTCCCACTGCCCCTCACGCCACGCCGCGATCCCACCGCCGGCCCATAAGAAAGGCCGGTTGCGCGCATCGAAGTAGACCTGGTTTTCCACCGGGTAGTCGGCCCGATGACCGAACTGCTCGTTCTCGTGCTGATACGGCCTCAGCACGATAGGCATAGCCAGGGGACGGTTGGCGGGCGCCTCGCCGGCCTTCACCGTGAGGGTCGAGTAAGTTGAGAATCCTGTCTCGTCCAAGGGCGTCACCCGGAGGCGCGCCGAGCGCCTCTCTCCCTGCGGGGGCACGATGCAGGAAACTGTGACCGTCCCGGTTTGCTTCGGGCCCAGCACCACGCGCTCCGCCGACAAGGCAACCGACTTGCCCTCGGCCGCCTTTTGGCCCGCGGGCCAAGCGCCCTCGGGGGATTCTACGATCAGTTGAACGGTTCTTTCTCGGGCGGAGTTGTTATGGACCTGAAAGGCGACTTCTGTCCTCTCACCCGCCACGCCGTGGACCGTGCGGCGGTAGGGGGTCAGCAACCAGCGGTTGTCGAGCAGTGGGAACCACGACTGCGGATCGGGCGTCCAGCAAGCCATGTCCGGATACAGATCTCCGCTGTCCCATCGAGTGACGCCGTCCAGGTTAACGGTCGCTTGGGCCGATGGAAGATGCAGTTGCCACGGCGCGGCGGTGCGCGGGATCCGGGCTGAGAAATGGTGGGTCGCCGCGCCGTTCGTGCCCACCGGTATGGTCGCCAGCAAGGTCCCCTGCGCATCGAACACTTTCAAATCCCCAGCGTCCACGGGCAGTCCCGTCACCTCGAGCTCCAACGCCTCGCGCCGCGGCCAGAAACACACGGTCGCCGGGCGCCCCGGACTGGCCAACACGATGGGTTCCTGGTGCCGTTCGTCTTTGTGTCCGCGGGCGGTCTCAATGAGGTACTTCGGACAATTGGCGCGGAAACCCCAGACCATTTCCTCGCCATACCGGTCCTGCGACACGGTCACGTTGAGCGCATAGACACCTTGGGCCGGGACCTTGGTCGATAACCGGCAGCGTTGCACCGGCCCCAAGCCGCTGCCTCTGGGCTGGCCGTCGTCGGGAAGGGTCGCCTCCTGCAACACCTGCCGATCGGGTCCCACCAGAAGGGCGCGCAACTCGGCGCGAGAACCACGCCGGTTCAGGTCCCGCTTTTCGACCTCGACCACCAGTTCGCCCGGTTCGGCCAGGAAATAGACCCCGCCGACACCGCCGATCAACAAAGGTGTTTCTGCGCTGGCAGCGGGTTCCGTCGTCGTGCCTGCCAGGGGATGGAGCGGCGCCTGAACGGGGCCGGCGTTCAACGGCAGCAGGAACGCGAGCCCCAACGCCGGGAGTTGGCACGTGGATTTGATGCTGAACATAGCATTGACGATTCAAAGCCGGAGAGCGGCCGCCGCTCTGCCAGACTCAAGGTTGGCAGCCAACCGGGCCACCGTTCCTAGTTCGTTCTGGAGCGGCACGGCATGGGCATGTGAATACCCGTTTTCTCTGCCCGCGTCCAGTTTCCGGGAATCCACTCGGCCGCGGCGTTTCAGGGTTTGGGCGGATCGGCCGCCCGGCCGGGTGCGACGACCCAGCCACAACGGATGATGCGAAGACAACAACCATTCCACGTCTTGCGGCCTCGTAATCAGCGGACTCGTCGGCCTCCGTACGCGCCCCGAATCCTTAGCGAGGTCCTTGAGGGCTGCCATCGCAGGTGAAACCCGGCCGGCTCCATGTGGGGCGCGGGTCGTCAGGCCCGCTTGGCGGACGTGACCGTCCGCGCTCCACCTCGCTAAGGATTCGGGTACGCGCGTCGACCGTCAAGTGGAGGTCCATCCCCTCGTGCCACCGGGAGAGTGGGCGTGTTTCTGGTTGGACAGCGTCGCTTATCATGGGCGCACGCTCACGATCCCCTGGGACCAGACCGGCGCAAAGCATGGCAAGGGCGCCGGCTTGCGCGTATTTACCGATGGCCAGGGAATCGTCCAGGCGCCGGAGCTTCAGCGGGTGAGGGGCGAGGTGCCCTGAACCGCTGCTGGAGGGGCGAGTTCCGCGAGCCCTCGAGCTCAAATCCACGATCCGATAACCGAAGCCTGAAGGGGAGACCATGGCGTCGCAGAGCTTCCATGTAACACCTACGCAGCTTCCTCGATCGGAACCAGTTCGAGGTCCAGTTCTTGCGCCGGCCCGCCACCGGCCTCGCCGGTTGCGTTGCTTTCCAGCGGACGGCCATTTCAGTCACGCCGCGATTGGCCCAGCCGTAATGGGGGACGAGGCGCAGCGGGGTACTCAAATTGTGGATGGTCAGGGCGTCCCATGGGTCGAGGACGGTTGCTGGGAGGCGATCCAGCGCATAGGGAGGCTTCCTGGGCAGACTGGCATGGTGGGCGATGCACTGAAGGATGCGGATCAGGAGCCGCCTCGCAAATACACCACTGCATCGCCGGCAAACGGGGCGTCCAGTTTGGCGGAGCCGCCCGCTGCCACCGGCCGGCCCGCTTGCACAGCGCCGGTTTGCGGGTGAATCCACTCGACCGTTAGCGAACCTTCCGAGCCGGACAGATCCACCGTCACCGATCCGCCGTCGGGCAGATAAACCACATACTCGGCATCGCGCTTCGCGGGATGGGCCAGGCAATAGCCGCTCGACACCAGACTTGGCTGCGGCGTCATGGCCGCCAGGTTGATCCGGTCGGCCAGGCGCCTGGTCTGGCCCATGCGCAGGCGGCTGGTTTCATGATGGGCCATCCAGTCTCCCACGAACTTCAACGACTTGATCTCCTGGCCGCCGATCTTGGTGGCGCCGTAGAGGTCCATGAAAACTGTAGTCAATCCGCGCAGGAAGCTCTTCCACGGCCACTGCGGAAAATGGCGCGGCCAGACATGGTCCACGTCCGAGATGATCACCTTCCGGCCGTCAGCCACCGGCGGGTCGGTGTTGTAACCGTCTTTCGCGGTGGGCGCGATCCAGTCGGCCGGTCCAGCCAGCAAGGCGGCGTTGTCAATCGGCGCGCCGGTCATACCCACCGGATGCTGCTTGGGCTTTTGCTTTTCGTAGGCGTGAATGAAGTCAATCATGCGATACTGCCATTGGATCGAGCCGGGGTGCATCTCGTTGCCAATCTCGTAAAGCACGTTGTCGAGGGCGTTGAGCGTGTCAAGGACGCGCCGCACGTAGGCGTGCTGGAAGTCGAGGATCGCCTTGGGCGCCGCCAGGGTGTGGATTTCCGGGCCCTGGCCATCGCCATTCGAGTCGCCGTCAACGCCGTTGATGTTGTTTGCCTGGTTGAAAGGATGGCCCTGCCACGGATTGCCGCCCTGGCCCTTCTTCTCGACGCTCCAGCCTTCGAAGAGCATCACGGACACGTAAATGCCCCGGTCGCGCGCGGCCCGCACGCGCTGGCGCAGGAGCTGGAAATACTCCTCATTGAAGCGCGTAAGGTCGTATTTTGGCTGGCCGTCCAGGGCCTGGCCGGGGCCAGTGCGCACAAAGGCCAGCGCCCCGACCTGCACGTGGTCTTTCGCCCACGGATCCCAGCCGCCTTGTTCCCAAACCCAGAACCGGATGAAGTTGTGGTGGTGCTCTTGGAGGAAGTCCAGGTATTCGTCGTAGTTGACCGACGGGTAAACACCGTTGTGTTGGAAGTTGTTCCAGGTATGCGATCCCGGCTGGAAGATGGCCTTGCCGGTGCCATCGGTGAAGTAGCGCGGATTATCCGGATGCACGCGCAAGGGCCCGCGGGCGGGCGCGCTCGTCCTTGGGGTGCCGGCTGCAAGCACGGCTCCGGCGGCGAGGGCGGCGAGAAACACAAGGCTCGGGCCAACGGTCCATCGGGCACGGAGCCATCGCCCGGGCGGAAGTGAGGGTGACAGACAGTTTTTGATGGGCCGAGATTCAGACGATCGGGCGCGGTTCATTGGTCCTTGGGACATTAATCCAGCCACCGGTATTCAGTCCACGCCTGGATGCGCAGGTCCACGCCGCGCAACGCCTGCATCACCGCGCTGCCGGCGCCATAGACCTTGGTCACTCGCCGCAAGTCGATGAGCGGCGTGCCGTGGTCGGGCTGGGTTTCAGTCGCCTTCATGGGGGGGCGGTTGCTTCATCGATCACCACTTCCATGCCGGGTTCGACCTGGCCGCTGGCAACCTCGGTGTGGAGACCGTCGCTCAGACCTTTCGTGAAGGGGATCGGCGTCCACCGTGAAGGTGGCGTCCTGGCCCTGCTTGACCTGGCCGACGTCGGCCTCATCCGCGTCCACCTACAGTTCCATTTGCGTGAGATCTTCGGCATCGGACCCCATGGTGGTGCAGCCCGAGAGGCCGAGCCAAACGGCGCTGGCCATCAACGACATGCTGACGATGTTCGTGAGTTGGGAGTTCATGGCGTCAGTTCTTTGGGATCGCTTCGATTCGAGCCGCTTGGGCGCGTTGGGCGAGAAGCTGAGGTCCCATTCGAGCCCGTCGGTGGCGCATGGCGCGCCGAAACCGTCGGCCACCGGTACCGTAGGGCCAAAACGATCGAATCGGTTCGTGCCGCCGAGCGCGGGATAGAACCGGTAGTAATCCGCCGGGGCAACCTGCTCGCGGGTGGCGCGGTAGCGGGCTGAGAGCGCGGCACAGTCCCTCCGTGCCTGGTCCTGATCGGCGATCAGCAGATCGTAGGAATGACGCGGTGCGTTCGTCGCCGAAGACCTGGAAGTTGAGCGAGCGCAGGATGTCCAAGTCCGCCCAATGATAGCCCCAACTGGGGCCCGGCGGCCCGCCCCAACTCGCCGAGCGCTTCCTTAGCACATGAGATCCCGGGAGACTCATCGGGCGGCCAGCTTGAGCGCTACGGCGGGCGGGCACGGTGCCGTGGCCGGCAACGTCACCGTCAACCCCTCCGCCTGCCGACTCCACCTCAGATTCCCCGGGCTACCGAGCAATTTGACCGAGCGAATCGCTTGCGGACCTTTGCCCTCGGCCAGCGAGCGGATCGTGATCGTCGCGCCGTCTCCCGGCCAGCCCAGCAGGATCGCATAGACGGTCTTGCCATCCTTCGACCGGGTGAAGCGGACATCTTGCGCGCTGAACGCGAAGTCTTCCTTGAAATGGCCGCTTTCAGTCTGGGTGGCACCCTCGCCCGAGGTCAACCACGGGCGCGTCTTGAAGATCGCCTCCCCATTGATCTTCATCCACGCGCCGACCTCCGCGAGCAGTTGTTCGACTTGAGGATCGAGCGAGCCGTCGGGGCGCTGCACCACGTTGAGCAGCATGTTGCCGTTCTTGCTGACGACATCCACCAACGTCTGGATCACCCACTTGGGCGACCGATACATCGTGCCGGTGTCCTTGGCTTTCCAGTTCTGGTTGTAGAACCAGTCGCCGATCGACGTGTCCGTCTGCCAGGGCGCCGGCTTGATGTCGGCAAGGCCGCCCCGCTCGACGTCTTGCACGCCAATGCCCTCCACGTAGTCGCCATGCCCGGCTCGCGTCCGCCAGTCCTTCAGGCAGTAGAGCGCCTCGAGCTTTCCCCCGTGCGCGGCCTGGTTGGCGTTGTAGTAGTGGGCCACCAGCGAGCGCCCCACTTCGCCAAAGGGCAGAGCGCCGTCGGAATAGAGCTGGTCCGGCCGGTATTGATCCACCAGCCCCTTGATCCGCTTGTACCATTGCTGGTGCCAACGCGCATCGGTGCTGTACCAGGCGGCGTCGCCCGGCGCCGCAGGCCAGTGGTAGAGATCCTGCCACTGCGCATCCGCCCCGTCGTAGGGCACGCCGGCGAGCGGCCCGTTGGTATCGCTGCCTTTGTTCGGCTGCCACCAGGTGAAACTCGCCCCGAGGTGCTCGGACACGCCGAATTTCAGCCCCTGTTGCTTGGCCGCCTTCTGCCAGTCCCCAACCACGTCGCGGCGCGGCCCCATGGCCACGTGTTCCAGCGGTGGAACGGGTCGTTCCAGAGCGAGAAGTTGTCGTGGTGCGACGCCATGCTGACGAAATACTTCGCACCAGCCTGACGGTAGAGACGCATGAGCCGTTGGGGATCCCACTTCTCCGCCTTCCAAAGCGGGATGATGTCCTTCCAGCCGTTGGTGGACGGGTGGCCGTAGTTCTCGAGGTGATGTCGGTATTGGCCGCGCGGGTTGCTCTCCACGTACATGTGCTTCGCATACCAATCGCCGGCCATCGGCACCGACTGGGGTCCCCAGTGCGACCAAATGCCGAACTTGGCGTCCCGAAACCACTCCGGGCAGGCGTAGTTCGTGAGCGAATCCATGGTAGGCTCGAAGGGGCCTGGGGCGATGGGCCAGTCGCCCGCCAGGGCGGCGAATCCCGCCAAAGCACCAAGCGTTGCCGACAGCTCGCGGATGCGAGAAGCGAGTTTGTTCATAGGTTAGTTGGTAGTCCGGGTGTGTCATCGGTTTTCTGGCGAAATGGAAAAGCCAGGCAACAGCGCTAACGCTAGACCGGTCGCCGCGCCCAGGGCGTTGATCTCGCCGCGAGTCATGGCCTCGAGCAATCCCTGCGGCGTCAGGAAGACCAGCTCCATCGCTTCCAAGTCCCCCGAGCGGGGAGTGTCCGCGCATCGCAGCTCTTCCGCCGCAAAGAAGTGTGCGCGGCCGCACCCATGGTTGGCATCCGCCGTATAAGCGCCCAGGCTGCGCCAACGCCCGGCCACATGGCCGGTCTCCTCCAGCAACTCGCGCTGCGCGGCCTGCAACGGCGATTCCCCTGGCGCAACGTACCCGCCCGGCGGATACAAGCCGACCGCCCCCACCCCATGCTTGTATTGCCGCACCAGCAAGATGCGTCCGTCCGCTCGTTGGGGAACCACCAGCGCGTAGTCCGGCTTTACGATCCGATGATAGTCCTCGATCACCCTGCCGTCGGGGAGGCGCACGCGTTCCACGCTCAATCGCACAAACGGAGGCGCCTCGTAGACCGCGCGTCGATCGAGCGTTGCCCACGCGCTCAGCTCAGCGGATTCCCTTGCCATACTCATGAGTCACTGAGGTCATGCGGAAGCAACCCGGACCTTGACCTTGAATGCCCCGGGGACCGGTTCGTCGGCGACCACGATCAGGTAGCCGCCGCCGCAACCGGAGTACATCGCTCCAGCGTAACGCTTCTGATAGGCCTGCAAGAGACCCAGCAAATCCACCTGGATGAGTGGGTGCCGGACTGTCAGCGGGAGCAGCGTCTCCCAACACTTCATGTTCCGATTGAGCGACGCGCCCAGCCCCTCGAGGTCGCGCCAGCAAATGGCCTCGTAGCAGTCCTTGCCCGATTGCCCCAGACGCGCCACCCACCTCGGCTCGAGGCGCTGCTCGGCGAGCGGATGATAGCCCGCCGGCCGCGGTTCAACCGCCAGCAGATGCAGCGACCGCTCGAGCCAGCGCGCCACCTCCAGGCGGTTGCACGATTCGATGTGCGCAGGAAAAACGCCCCCCTCGACGCGGTAGTCGTAATCCAACCGGTTCACCCCGGGATAGATCAACCCGATCATGTCCTGGGACCCGCTGGGCTCCGCTTTCCCCCGGTTCTCGGCGTGATAGAGCTCGCGCACCAGCTCGTCGCGGGGACGATTCGGCAACCGGCGCTTCCAGAGTCGGGCTGCGACGGCCCGCGTGCCACTGGCGATGCCCGAGCGATCCATGGGCCGAAAGTTCGGCTCGATCTGCACCACCACCATCGAACCGGGCGGCTTGGGGTTGTGCCTCGAGACGAACGGCTGGTCGATCCAACCGCCCGCCAGTTGCAGGCGGTTGGGGATGTACCCCAGCGCCCGCTCCACAGAATCCGGCTGCTTCACGGCGTCCTTCCCCGGTTTAACCCACCCCCACCCGATGCCCACGCTTGCGCTTGTCGTATTGTCCCTTGATCCATTTGTAGGTCGCCGCCAAACCCCGATCGAGCGAGGTGTTCGGCTCCCACTGCAGAACCTGCTTGATGAACGTGTTATCCGAGTTGCGTCCGGCCACGCCCTGCGGGGCGTTCAAATCATAGGTGCGCTTCAACCGCACACCCGCGATCTTCTCCACCTTGCTGACCAGCGTGTTGATCGAGACCATCTCGCTCGAGCCCAGATTGATCGGCGTGGCAATCAGGTCGTCGCAGTGCATGATCCGGTCGATGCCCTTCACGCAGTCGTCGATGTACATGAAGCTGCGCGTCTGCTCGCCGTTGCCCCAGATGTTGATCGCCAGATCGTTCCGGTCGATGCCCTCGATCACCTTGCGACACATCGCGGCAGGCGCTTTCTCGCGACCCCCGTCCCACGTCCCATGCGGGCCGTAAACATTGTGGAAGCGGGCAATGAACGTCTTCAGGCCGCGCTCGTGCCAATACTCCTCGCAGAACATCTCGCTCATGAGCTTCTCCCAGCCGTAGCCGCGTTCCGCCATCGCCGGGTAGGCGTCCGATTCCTTGAGCGCCCGCACCTTCGGATCCTGCTGGAGCAGCGTGTTGTAGGCGCAGGCCGAACTCGAGAAGAAGTACCGGCGCGCTCCAGCCCGACACGCCGCCTCGATCAGGTGCGTATTGATCAGGATCGAGCGCAGGCACTCGATGCGAAAACGCTCGATGAAACCCATGCCGCCCATGTCGGCCGCCAGGTTGTAGACTTCCACCGCGCCCTCGCAAACGCGCTGGCAGGTGTCCTCCCGGCTCACGTCCAGGCACAGGTTCTCCACGCCCGGCACATGCAAATACCATTCGTAGAGCGGTTTCTTGTCCACGGCGCGTAGGCGCGTAAAGCCCCGCTTCTTGAAGTACAACGCCAGGTTGCCGCCAATGAAACCACCCGCCCCCGTGATGACGATCGGGTCGTCCTTCTTCAGCGGGGGGTCCTTCTCCACGACTCGTTTCTGTTCATGCATAGCGGTCTTCCGGTTCTCGGTTCCAGCGCTCGCCCAGCCTGGTCCTCTTCATCGACTCACCGTGTCAACTCCCCACATTTAACCGGTTGTTTTCAGACCTGGGAATGCCTAGAGTTGGCCCGTGCATGAGGATTCTTGACTTTTCATGAACCGGCGCCTCCCCGGCCACCCACCCCCACCCGACCTCGACTCGGGCGCCGCCCCAGAGTTCTTCTCCACTGAAGTCGCCGCGGCGCGGCGCTTCTACTTGAACCTCAATCCGCCCAGGCGCCAACCGCTGGCCGTGGTCTGCGGTGGGGTCGAGAGCTGTAACCCCAGCTACGAAATCCACCGCGACACGTTCCCGTTTTACTCGGTGGAATACGTTGTGCGCGGTCGTGGGACCCTAGCCTTTGGGCGGCAACGACATCCACTGCTTCCAGGCCGCCTGTTTTCTTACGGCCCAGGCGTGCACCACGGCATCCGATCCGAGCCCTCCGACCCCATGGTCAAGTACTTCGTGGACTTCACCGGCACCCGGGCGCTGAAGCTTCTGCAAAATGCTCGGCTGTCCCCGGGTCGGATTGCGCACATCTTCCCGCCGCACGAGGTCCAGGGGATCTTTGACGAATTGATCGCCAGCGGGACCACGGGAACCCGGCAGAGCGCCGAGCTTTGCGGGCGCCTGCTCGAATGCCTGCTGCTGAAAATTGCCGCCGCCCGCTCGCCGGTCGAAGCCAAGGAGTCGCGCGCCTTCACGACCTACCAGCACTGCCGCGACCACGCGCAGCGGCATTTTCTGCGCCTCCGCACGCTCGACCAACTCGCCGGGGAATGTCGTGCCCACCCTGCTTATCTCTGCCGTCTGTTCCGGCGATACGATCACCAAAGCCCTTACCAGTATTTGCTGCGGCTGAAGATGAACGCCGCTGCCGACCTGCTCAGGTCCCCAGACGCACTGGTCAAGCAGGTCGCCGCACGAATTGGCTTTGGCGACGCCTTCCACTTCTCCCGCACCTTCAAGGCCGCCTTCGGTCTGTCGCCGGACGCCTTCCGTCGCATGCGGTAAAACAACGGCCCACGCCGCGCCAGCGGTTCGCGCTGACCAATGCACACCGAAGGCCCACGGCCCGTCCTCGCGCCAGCGCCAGGGCACCTGCCACCTCCAAGCGTCGGCGATACCTCCTGGACACCCGCGTCTCGCCCGCTCCCCCTCCACTCCACCACTCCACGTCCGCTGCGCCGCTGCCCCAACCTCGGCCGGTCTCCTATCGTATCCATCATATCCCTGCCTGCCGCTGCCGCTCCGCCCTCCCCCGTTCGATGCTTGCACATCCGCCTTCCCCCGGCCACCCGTCCCCCGCATCTCCCGGCCACCCAATTCGCCGTCCATGCCATGTCAACGTTTTTCTGCCTGGCCAATAGTAAGAATTGTGTAGGATAGAGTCACCATCCCCTCTTTCGGTCTGCCCCTCGCCCAGACGCTCCGCCCCATCCCCCCGGACCGGACCGAGAGTGCAGTGCGGAGCGGAGTGCGGAGTGCGGAGCGGAGTGCATCGTGCAGGGTGCAGGAAGCATACCGCCAACTCAAGAGGACCACCCTGACCCCTGACACAGACCGGCACCGCCCGCCAACCGCCCCACCAACCCGACCAACCGAAGCTCGCAGCCCCCGACCCCTCCCTGCTTCACCCGTGTCAACGTCTTTGTGCCTGGCGATTGGCTACATCCTGGTTACCCTGCGCAAGCCGCTCGGTGCGGCACCAACGCCCCCCCGCAGACCGCCCAGTCCACGGTTCAAGCTGTGTCAATGTCTTTTTGCCTGACAGAATTTGCTGCAAGCAACATCCGGGAAGCACGCCAAAGCCGGCAGGTCGCCCTAACGGGCAAGTCGTTGGCTTGCTGCGTCTGAGGTTCCTGGCGCCCCGGCGCCCAAGGCCCCCAAACGACCCACTAACGACCCACTAAGGTTCAGCGGAATCCCAGGAGTAGGCCGCCTTGGTAGGTGAGGAAGGCGAGCAGCCAGGCTAGACCGCTCATGTAGGCCCACTGGAAGAGAGGCCACTTCCAGGCATTGGTCTCGCGCCGGACCACGGCGACGGTGCTCACACACTGCAAAGCGAGCACGTAGAAGACCATCAAGGTGAGCCCGGTGAGGGTGGTGTAGAGCGGGGTACCGTCCGCGCGCGTTTGCTGGCGGAGCGTCTGTGCCAAGGTGCCCGGGGCGTCAGCCTCGGCCCCCTCGCCCTCGCCCCCCGCGCCGAGGTTGTAGACGACCGACATGGTGCTGACAAAGACTTCCCGCGCGGCGAACGAAGTGACCAACCCGATGCCGATCTTCCAATCGAAGCCGAGCGGCCGGATGGCGGGTTCGAGGAGCTGGCCGAGCCTGCCGGCGAAGCTGTAGCGGAGTCTCGCACCGGCCTCTTCCTGGTCCAGCGCGGCCCGTTGCTGGACCAAGACGGCGTCGGGCGCCGTCGTGAGGGCGGAGGACTGGTCGATGGCGGCACGGCGGGCGGCGAATTGCTCCTCGAGGCTTGCGCTGCGCGGGTAGGTGGCCAGAAACCAGAGGAGGATGTTGATGCCCAGGATGACCGTGCCCGCTCGGCGCAGGAAGAGTTTCGCACGGTCCCACATGTGTCGGAGCACCACACGCAGGACCGGCCGCTTGTAGGGCGGCAGCTCCATGATCAGCATCGGCGCGTGGCCGCGGAGCAGGGTCTTCTTGAACACCCAAGCCATCCCGAGCGCGAGCGCGATGCCTAACAAGTACATCCCCAGCATGGTGAGGCCGGTGAGCTTGAGGAAGCCCAGCACACGCCGTTCCGGGATGCAGGCGGCGATGAGGAGGGTGTAGACCGGCAGGCGGGCTGAACAGCTCATCAGGGGCGCCACCAGGATGGTGACCAGGCGGTCCTTTGGGGTTTCGATGGTGCGAGTGGCCATGATGCCGGGAATGGCGCAGGCGAAGGAACTCAGCAGCGGGATGAAGCTCTTGCCATGCAGGCCCACCTTGCTCATCAGGCGGTCCATGAGAAAGGCAGCCCTCGCCATGTAGCCGGTGTCCTCGAGCAGACCGATGAACAGAAACAACAGACAGATCTGCGGCAGGAAGACCACGACCGCGCCCACGCCCGCGATGGCGCCGTCGACGAGCAGGCTGCGCAGGTCGCCGGAGGGCAGCCAGCGGCCGACCTGGTGGCCGAGCCAAGCGACGCCCCCTTCGAGGGCGTTCATGGGGAGCTGGGCGAAGGTGAAGATGCTCTGGAACATGAAGGCCATCAGCACCACGAACAGCAACACGCCCCAGACCTTGTGCGTCAACGCACGGTCCAGCCGGTCGCTGAAGGTCTCGCCCGGCTGACCCGACTCTGTGAGGACCCGGCCGGCGAGGGCCGCCACGCGTTCGTAGCGCGCCTCGATGGCGACGCTGCGCCAGTCGATCCCGGCGGCATCGAGGCGCTGGCGGGCGGCGGGGACACGCCTCTGGAGCTCCAGCGGATAGCAAGCGGCGTATCGGTCCAGTTCCTTCTCGTCGGTCAACGCCAGGAGCGCCTCGGTGGCGCGCAGCGCGCCGGGGCGGTTTGCCCGGTCGGGCAGCAGCGCCTCGAGCGCCTGGAGTTCGGCGTCGACTGGGGGCGGCCAGTGCCTGACGGTGCGTTGGACCGGCGGGGCCAGGGGAGGGTGAGCGGCCCAGGCAACGATCCGCTCGCGCAGGGGCGCGATCCCCTGGCGCGTGCTGGCGATCATGGGAAAGACGGCCACGCCAAGCTCGGCGGCGAGTTGGTCGGCATCCACGACATGACCGTTCTCCTCGGCCACATCGAGCATGTTCAGCGCCAACACGGTGGGATGGCCCAACTCGATGACCTGGGTGGCGTAGTACAGGTTGCGTTCGAGGTTCGAGGCATCCACCACCACAACCACCAAATCAGGCGGCGCCACCTCGGCCAGGCGCCCGAGGAGCACGTCGCGCGCGATCTGTTCGTCGAGCGACTGCGGGCTCACGCTGTAGGTTCCCGGCAGGTCCAGCAGCGTGATGGGCGACGTCGCACCGGCGCCTTGGAGGCGGCCCTCCTTGCGCTCGACGGTGACGCCGGCGTAGTTGCCCACCTTTGCCCGCAGCCCGGTCAGGGCGTTGAACAGGGTGGTCTTGCCGCAGTTCGGGTTGCCCGTAAGCGCCACCAGAAAGGGTCGCGCTCGAGCTCCTGCGGCCGGTCGAGCCGGGGCAGGGACCGGGTGGGGATGGGCGGCGGGTGGGCCGGTTGGGTCCGCACCTGAGCTCATTGCGGGTGTAAACCTGGCTTGCGGGTCCGGGTGGGCCGGCAGCCGAGCGGGCTGGGTAAGCAGCTAGGGGTGAGGCGCGACCAGGATTTGCTCCGCTTCATGCTTACGCAACGTCAGGTGATAGCCGCGCACCTTGATCTCAACCGGATCGCCAAGCGGGGCGAACCGCACCAGTTGCACGGCGGTTCCGACGAGCAACCCCATCTCGAGGAGACGCGCTTTGGCCTCCGCCGGGACGCGGATCTCGGCGACGGTGCCGTACTGGCCCGCCGCCAGGCTGGTGAGAGGCTGGGCTGGAGCGGACATGCGGCAGTTAAGCGGCGCGCCGGTGGGTCGGGAGCGGTTCCACCCAGATGGTGTCGGCCAGTTCGGCGCTCAGGCCCAAGCGCACGTTGCACACCTGGCAGACCACGTTGCGGTTGTGCAAGAGCAGTTTGACTCGTTGTTCCTCGCAAAAACCCAGCTCCCGCAGGCGCTGGCAGAGATCGGGCGAGGCCACCAACTGCTTAATGCGCACGGCCGTGCCCGCCCGCACCTGACTGAGCGGACACACCCCACCGGCTCCGCTTTCAAGAGGCCCGGGAGCGTGTCGTTTCGATGGTCCACTCATCTGGCTGCGGGCAAGCTAGGGTACTTGAGACTGGGTTGCAAGTGGGATTTCGTCCGGCCGCTTTCCTCCTGGGGCAAAGGGCGACCAGCTAACGTCCCAACAGTCTTGCTCGGCCCCAGTTGGTGGGAGACCAAACCCCATCCAAGGCAAAGGCACGGGCGAGGGTGAGGGGTACGACGGTGCCCGAGGGGTGGTCTCAGGCCGGGGTGGCCGAGGTCTGAACAGCCGCTGTGCTCATGCCTTCTAACACGCGCCGGAACTCCTCCAGACCGGGCGCCGGGACGATGATCGAGTCGCGCCGGCCGTTAACGTCCTCGGTGATGCGCAGGAATTTGCCGCGCGGGTTTTCGCGCAGGGCGAAGAGGAAGGTCTTACGTTCGATCTGAAGCCGTTCGGTTTTGAGAGTCTTCTCCTCGCCGTGAGGCAGCGGGCTAGCGGTGGGATCGGGCCGTGGACCGGTCGGGGTGGGGCAGTCGGTTGATGTCATAATACCCGGGCGCTCTGCGGGCGCGGCTCATGCTCATGCTGACACGCGAATTTGTTTGACAAATCGCCGGTTTTGTCAACTGCGTAATTTGACCGGGAACCGGTCCATGCCCCTGCCCACGAGACGCGCGCCGGTCGGCTCCCGGGTGAGGTGCCAGAGGTAATACAGGAGCCAAGCCATCATCAACAGGTTCACCGCTTGGGTCGTGCCGTGCCAGAGCGCGAAAGAGCGGGCCGCCGCCGCGCGGTCGGGTTCGGCCAAGCTCGCCGAGTAGCGGCGCTGCTGCAGGCTGTGCATATGCGGCAAGAGCCAATAGCCGCCGAGCAGGTTGAGCGCGAAGAGGGTGGCGAGCCCGGTGACCACGAACCGGTTCACGGCGCGGCCGGCGTACAGGTACTCCGCCGCCAAATGCAGCAGCGCCAAGCCCGCGCACCACTGCTGCAGGGTAAACAGGCGGCCGATCACCACCTCCGCGGCGCGCCCCGCGTAGGGGCGCGGCAAGAACTCCAACATCTCGCTCGAGAAGAACGCGGGTCCGGCCGCCACCGTGAAGAAGACCAGCGCGCCAACCCAGACCGCCGCGTTGACCACGCCGACGAAGCGAATGAAAGCGTGCATGGCAGCAGCCTAAGGAGAACGGGGCACGACTGCCAAGCCAGGAGTATGGGGCTGACGCCACGCGGGAGCGCGCGGGTCGATGCGGCGTGCGGACGCGGATTTTGATTGAGCGCGGGCACGGGGTTGTTGTCTGATGCGTGGCGTTATCGGGATGGCGACTACCACGACGACAAGCGGCCGATCGGCCCTGGAAATACTGCGCGCAGAACTGCCAGCGGTTTGGCAGGCGATTCCGGACAAGGGTTTGTTTCTGGGTTTGTTAGCGGCATGGGTGGCGCTCTTCCACCTGGTGGGCAACTCGACCTTCGGCTATGTGGACACGCCGTCGTTGTGGGTCTGGATGTACCGGCTGTACACGGTGCCGAACTCGGAGGATGGCCACGGGCTGTTGATCCCGTTGGTGGTGCTGGGTTTGTGCTGGTGGAAACGCGAGCAATTGCGGGCGCAGCCCGTGCGGGTTTGGTGGCCGGCGCTGCTGGCGTTGGCGGGTTGTTTGGGGCTCCATGCGGCGGGCTACCTCATCCAACAGCCGCGCGTGTCTATTGTGGCCTTGCTCGGCGGCATCTACGCCCTCCTAGCGCTGGTATGGGGCTGGCGCCTGGCGCGGGCCAGTTTCTTTCCCTTCGTCCTGTTCGTCTTCTGCATTCCGGTGGGCACGATTGCGGATCCGGTGACGGTGCCGTTGCGGCATGTGTCGACGGACATCGCGGTGGGGGTGGTCCGGCACGCGATGGGGATCCCGGTGTTGCAGGAGGGGGTCCAGATCATGGACCCGAAGGGGGCGTACAATTACGAAGTGGCGGCGGCCTGCAGCGGGATACGCAGTCTGATCACGTTGCTGGCTTTGACCACTATCTATGGCTTCGTCGCCTTCACGCGCGCGTGGAAGCGGGGGTTGATGGTGTTGTTGGCCGCGCCGCTGGCGCTGCTGGGGAACGTGATCCGCCTGGTGGCGATCGTCGTGGCGGCGGAGGCCTTCGGCCAAGCGGCTGGCGAGTTCGTGCACAACTGGTTTGGCTTTGTCACCTTCGCCATCGCCCTGGCTGTCCTACTGACGTTGGGCCACTGGCTCCGCGAGCCCACTCCGGTGCGGGCGCCAGCGCCCCTAACGCCCCCCTCATGACGCGCTCGAAGTGGATCGTAGCCGGCGTCGCGCTGGCCCTGATGGCGCTGAGCGCCGCCCTGCTCTTCCGCTTGAAGGCCGTGCAACGGCTCGGGCCGCCCGGGGTGAAGGTGGTGGCCCTGCCGGGAAGCGAACGGCTCGAGATCGAGTTGCCTGCGCGGGTGCGGCAGTATGCCTCGACGAACGTCGCGCCCACCGAGCTGGAGTTGAGCACCCTGCCTCAAGACACCACCTTCGGCCGGCGCCTGTACCTGTCGCCGAGCGGATTTCAACTGCTCTTGAGCGTGGTGATGATGGGCACGGACCGCACCAGCATTCATAAGCCGGAGTTCTGCCTGACCTCGCAGGGGTGGCAAATCACGCACCAGGAGACGACCGCCCTCCCCATCGAGTATCCGCATCCTTATGAGCTGCCGGTCCGCAAGTTCTACGCGAGCATGGCGGCGCAAGGTCCGGGGGGGCAGGTGACTCGCTGGAGTGGCGTCTACGTCTTTTGGTTTGTGGCGGACCAACACCTGACGGCAAGTCATCTCTCCCGGGTGGCCACCATCACGTGGGATCTGCTGCGGACGGGGGTCTTGCCGCGCTGGGCCTATGTGAGCTGTTTCGCCACCTGCCCCCCCGGGCAGGAACAGGTCGTCTACGAACGGATGGCGCAGTTCCTGGCAGCGGCGGTGCCCGAGTTCCAGCTCGTGACGTTGCCCTCGGCCGGGGGGAGTCCGCCGCCCCCCTCCACGCCACCGGAGCCACAACCCTAAGGGCGGTTCATTCTTAGATTGCCTGAAGGCTGGGTACTAGGCTAAATAATCCTTCCTCTGACCCGGGCACGAGCGCGGGCCGGGTATGTTGCGTCGCCAAAAACAGATCCAGCGCCGAGTTCAAATGCTGGTAGACGGCTGCCTCTGCGGGCTGTCGCTCTACTTGGCTTGGGCGCTGCGCACCGTGTGGCATGTCGAGATCTTTGGCGGGACACGCGAGATCTTCCCTTTCGAGTACTACGTGTGGTTGTTGGCGGTGGTAGTGCCGGCGGCGCCTTTCATCCTGCGGATGCTCGGGTTCTACAACCGGCCGCTGTTGGCGTCGCGGCAACTGACGGCGTGGCAGTTGTTGAAGGCTTCTTTCTGGATGCCGGTGATGGTGGCGCTGTCGGTCTGGGTCATGCGCGACACCAACATCGCGCGCGCCGTGGTGGTCCAGTTCGGCGTCATCGGTTTTGGGATGCTCTATCTCAAGGAGGAATTGCTGCTCCAGTGGCGTCGCAGCAGTCTGGGCCAGTCTCAGTCGAAGCGCCGGTTGGTGTTAGTGGGCACGCCGGCCGAGACGGCGCGGTTGCGCGCCGATCTGTTGCGCGGCCAACACCACGAGCTGGCGGTGGCCGCCACGTTGGACCTGAACGAGGAACGGATCGAGAGCTTGGTCAGCCTGCTGCATGAGCACTCCGCCAATGGCGTCATCCTGACCGCCAAACACACGTACTTCGGCCAAATCGAGCAAGCCATCGAGGTCTGCGAGCGGGAGGGCGTCGAGGTGTGGCTGTTGGCCGACTTCTTCAAGACCCAAGTGTCCCAGACGACCGTGGATGAGTTCTTCGGCCGCCCAATGCTCGTCTTCCGGTCGGGGCCGGAGATCTCTTGGCCCGCCTTAATCAAGCAGGGCATCGACTTTACCGGGGCCTTGTTGTTGCTGGCGACGTTGGGGTCGCCGATGCTCTTGGTAGCGGCGATCATTCGGCTCACGTCGCCGGGGCCTGTGCTCTTTCGGCAACAGCGCAGCGGGCTCAACGGCCAACCGTTCACGATGCTCAAGTTCCGCTCGATGGTGACGGACGCCGAGCAACTCAAGCACGAACTCGAGGCGCTCAACGAGATGAGTGGACCGGTCTTCAAGGTAACCCAGGACCCGCGCGTCACGCCGATCGGCCGGTTCCTGCGCCGCTACAGCATCGATGAACTGCCCCAACTCATCAACGTCCTGCGCGGCGAGATGAGCCTGGTGGGCCCGCGGCCCTTGCCGGTGGATGAAGTGCGGCGGTTCGACGATTTCGCCCACCGCCGCCGGCTCAGTGTCCGGCCGGGCTTGACCTGTCTGTGGCAGGTCAGCGGCCGCAACGAGGTGCGCGATTTCCGCGACTGGGTGCGGTTGGACCTCGAATACATCGATAACTGGTCCCTGTGGCTGGACCTCAAGATCCTGGTGCGCACCATCCCGGCGGTGGTGACCGGCTCGGGAGCCAAGTGAGCTCCCCGAACCGACACCCTCGGCACCCCCCGCCGCGACCGCCACCGCACCCTTGCAGCCGATGATGCCCGCGCCCCGCCCACGACGCCCCAGAACCGCGAAGCCAGAGCCGCCGCCAACCTCCGTGGTGACAGGGGGAGCGGGTTTCTTGGGGTCACACCTCGTGGACCTCTTGCTCACGCGCGGCCACCGCGTGGTGGTCCTAGACAACCTGGTGACCGGCAGCGTGGACAACATCGCCCACCACGCCGGGGACCCGCGGTTCCGCTTTATCCAGCAGGACGTGACGGAGTACGTGTTCTTGGAGGGGCCGGTCGATTACGTGTGGCATTTCGCCTCGCCGGCCAGCCCGGTCGACTATCTCGAGTTGCCGATCCAGACCCTTAAGGTGGGGTCGCTCGGCACCCACAAGGCCCTGGGCCTGGCCAAACACAAGCGCGCCCGGTTCCTGCTCGCCTCGACCTCGGAGGTGTATGGCGACCCGTTGGTGCACCCGCAGACCGAGGAGTACTGGGGCAACGTGAACCCGATCGGGCCGCGGGGCTGCTATGATGAAGCCAAGCGCTTCGCCGAGGCGATCACCATGGCCTACCATCACGAACACGGACTCCAGACGAGGATCGTGCGGATCTTCAACACCTACGGCCCGCGCATGCGCACGAACGATGGCCGGGTGGTGCCGGCGTTCATCGGCCAAGCCCTACGCCACCGCCCAATCACCGTCTTTGGCAAGGGCAGCCAAACCCGCAGCTTCTGCTACTGCGCGGACCTCATCGAGGGCATCTTCCGGCTGATGATGAGTCGCTTCTCCCAGCCGGTGAACCTCGGTAATCCGCAGGAGATGACCGTCCTCGAATTCGCGCGCGCGATCCTCGCCGCTACCCGCTCGCGCAGCCGGATCGTGTTCCGTCCGCTGCCCCAAGACGATCCGCGCCAGCGCCGCCCGGACATTACGCGGGCCCGGGAGCTACTCGCCTGGACGCCCCAGGTGTCGTTGCGCGAGGGCTTGGCCAAGACCATCCCCTGGTTTCGCACCCAGTCCGGCGCCCGCTAGACGGCGCCCTTGGATCGCGCCTGCCGCCGCCAGCGCAGCCAGGCCAGCCCGCCCAGCCCCCCCAGCAGCAGCACGGTCACCGCCCAGGTGTTCATGTTGGGCAACTCGGGGAAGAAAGCCAGCGACGCCGCGCCCACGGCGGGTCCGGTAAAGATGCCGACCCCGATAGCCGCCTCGTGGAAGCCGCCGTGTTCACCCTTCGTTTCCCCGAGATCCATCGAGTAATAGAGGGACGAGTAGTAGACCAAGCCCAGTGCGGCGCCGAAGACCACCTGCACACTGACCAACAGCCAAAGGTTCCGACCCAGGAGGATCGTGGCAAAACACACCATCAAGGCCACGTACGCACTCGCCAGCCAGCGGAACCGGTAGTGCCACCCCGTCCACAGCCACAACGCCAGGAACGCCAATGCCCGCGCAAAAAACCACACCGAACAGAAAAACCCGGCGAGCATCGGCCCCAACCCCAGCTCCTCCGCCAGCTTCGGGATCACCGGCAACATCGCGTTCATCGCAATGTAGGCAAACGGGTTCGCCCACCACGCCATCAGCAAGAAGACCCGCGGCGCCACCGGCGAGCGCCGTCGTTCGGCCACCGAGGCTCTCCGGGCGGGCTGCGGCTCAGGCTTCGGGCGCGGCGGCGGGGCCCTCCGGGCGAGCCGGGCGAGCCAGGCCAACAGCGCCAGTTGGAACAGATGCAAACTGGCGGGCACCCAAAAGATGCTCTGCCGCCCCCACTGCTCGAGCAGAGCACCGCCGATGAAATAGGCCAAGCCGCTGCCGCTGGCCCAGACCACATTGTAGATCCCGATCAACCGCTGTAACCGCGCTGGGGGCTCGTGTTCGCTGGTGATGGCTTCCAGGGTCGGCCAAGTAAAGCACATGCCCACGGTCCACATCACCAGGATCGTGACGTGCCCAGCCACAGTCTGGATCTGCGCGCCCACCAACAGCGCCAGCGCCATGCAGCCAAACCCAATCTGCAAGGCCAAGAAGTAGCCGCGACGTTGGGCGAACTTTCCCGCCAGCCACACCACGATCGTGTACACCAAGCCGCTCGTCGCGCACAGGGTCAGGTTGCCCAAGTTGGTGAACCCGTGCTCGGCCCGCATCAGAAAGAACAGATAGTAAAAGTACAGGGACGTCGCCAGGGCGTTGACACCCTCCAACACGAACACCCCAGTCTTAACCCGCGGCGAAAACCTCATCGGCACAGCCCTCCTCACGAACGCTCGAAATCCAGCCGCAACCCCGCAGTCCAGGCATGCTCGCGCTTGTCCACAATCAACACCCGCGGCAACAACTCGATCTCATGGCCGAAGAGCGTCAGGGTCACCGTGCCCGGCAGAACCGTCGTGTCCAGGAAGACCACCGACCCGAACGGGATCCGCACCCGCGCTTCAGGATCGGTGAACCGAATGGTCTTGGGGACCTGCGCCGACCGCGCCGGCGCACCCGCGAAGACCAATCTCACCTGGCGGATGCCCAGTCGGGCTTGGTTGATCTCGACCGTGGGGTTCCCCGCGGCGTCGGCGGAGAAGGTCACTTCCCACGGGCCCTGGCGTTCACGCCACGTCTGCACGCCCCAGAACCCCCCCACATAGAACAGGACGGAGGCCAGCGCCACGACGGCCAAATGCCGCAGAATCCCTTCGGACTTCATGTGGCCGCACACGGTTCGGCATGGGCGCGCCCCTGTCAAGGCGCGCCACGAGGCCGCGCGCGCGTGCTGCGATGACCCGACCCGCAGACCCGCAAAGACCCGTTGCGCCCTTCGCCGCGGTTGCCTTATCTTCGGGGCTGGCCGTCGCCGCGTGAAACCGCATAGGCCCTCGCTAGCCGAACGTCTAGGCCGCCTTCCGCGAAGGTGGGTGGGTGGGGTGGGGATTAGCCTGCTGTTGGGGGCGGCCGCGGTGGATTGGTTTACCGGGCCGCAGGTGGCGTTCTCGGTTTTCTACCTGCCGGCCATCTTGCTGGTGGCGTGGACGGCGGGGCGCTGGCCGGGTTTGGCCATCGCGTTGGGCAGCGGCTGCCTGTGGTTGTTCATCGAGCTGATGACCGGCGCCTCGACGTCCCATCCGTTGATCCCTTATTGGAACGGCGCGGTCCGCCTGACCATCTTTTGCCTCATCGCCGTGCTGACCGCCGAAGTGGCCGAGCGCAAGCGGGCCGAACGCGCGCTGCAAGCGCAGACTCAACTCCTCGGCTCGATCCTCAACAGCATGGGCGATGGCGTGGTCGTCGCCGACCTCGCCGGAAACCTCAGCCTGATCAACCCAGCCGCCGAACGCCTGCTACGACCCGCGGCGGACAACCTGGATCCCGCCGCCTGGCTCCAGGACCAAGACACCTACCACCTGGATTGCCTGACCGACACGCCCAGCCACGAACACCCCCTGGCCCGCGCCCGGCGCGGTGAGTCGGTCGAAGGCGCAGAGATGGTGCTGCGGCCACCCGCCTTTGGCGAGGAACGCTGGCTTTCGCTCAGCGCCCGCCCGCTGCGGGCTGCCGCCGGCCAACTTGCGGGCGGCGTGATGGTGTTCGCCGACATCACGGCTCGGCGCCGGCTCGAACGGCAGATCGCCGAGATCAGCGAACGGGAACAGCGCCGCCTCGGCCAGGACTTGCACGACGGCCTTTGCCAACACCTGGTCAGCGCCGCCTTCGCCGCTCGCCTGCTGGCCGATCGCCTGCGCGAGCGACACCAACCCGAGGCTGACGACGCCGCCGAACTGGCTGAACTCCTGGACCAGGCCATCACTCAAGCCCGCGAGGTCGCCCGGGGGCTCTACGGCGTCCAGTTGGAGGCTGGCGGCCTGAGTTCGGCGTTGGAGGCGCTGGCCTCGCAGGTCCAGTCGCGCCACCGCATCGCGTGCCGGTTCCTCGACCATACCCCCAGCCCAGTCACCGGCTTCAACGGCGTGACCGACCTGTTCCGCATCGCTCAAGAGGCCGTCAATAACTCCGTGAAGCACGCCCGCGCCCGCCGCATCACCATCAGCCTGGCCAGCGATCACCGCCAACTGGTCCTCGCCACCGCCGATGACGGCGTCGGCCTGCCCTCCCGCCTCGACCAGAGCCGCGGCCTGGGACTGCACATGATGAACTACCGCGCGCGCCTGATCGGCGCGGCCCTGAATATCCAGCCCGGCTCGGAGGGTGGCACCGTGGTCACCTGCACCCTCAAGCGCTCCAACCTCACCTCCTGTGGTAGCCATGGCTGACCCTAAGCCGCCCCGGCAAGCCAACATCTTCCTGGTCGATGACCATCCCATGGTCCGGGACCACTTGGCGGCCTTGATCCGCCGCGAGCCCGACCTGACCGTCTGCGGCGAGGCGGAAGATGCCCCATCGGCCCTTGCCCAAATCGAGAAGACGCCCCCAGACCTGGTCGTCATGGACCTCTCGCTCAAAGAGTCGCATGGCCTCGAACTGCTCAAGCATATCAAGGCCCTCCATCCGCAGTTGCCCGTGCTCGTCCTCTCCATGCACGACGAATCCCTCTACGCCGAGCGCGTCCTGCGCGCCGGCGCCCTGGGTTACATCACCAAGCAAGCCGCCACCGTCAACATCCTCACCGCCCTTCGCAAAGTCCTCCGCGGCGAAGTCTACCTCAGCGATCGCATGGCCGCGCGTCTCATGCGCCGTGTGGTGGGCGCCCCAGCCCAGGACTCAGGTTCGCCCTTGGACATCCTCACCGATCGCGAGTTGGAGGTCTTCCAGATGATCGGGCGCGGCATGGGAACTCGCCGTATCGCCGAAGAACTGCGCCTTGGCGTTAAGACCGTCGAAACCTACAAAGCCCGGATCAAGGAGAAACTCCGGCTCGACGACGCGACCCAACTGCTCCAACACGCCCTGCAGTGGGTCCAAAACCACCCCGGCTAATCGCCCCGGCCCCCACGCAGGCTTCCGCCTGCCCCTCCGCCCGACCTCGAGTCCTGGCCCGTCAGGGATTCCCTTACCTGCGAAACAGGGTTCGTCCCTCTTAACGTGAGTCGCCCCACAGCCGACATTATCTCGAAGCGGCCATGAGCCTAAGCCGGCCGGCAAGCATCAATCCACCCCGGCGGCAAGCCATGAACACGCGTACTGCGCAGACGGAATGATCAACCGACGCACCGGCCGCCCCGAGTTGGTGGGGCGGTTCGTAACCCTCCTCACCACCTTCACCTTGGCCCTCGCGACGGCGCAAATGCCCAATCGCCCCGACGACCCAGCCCCCAAACCAGCCGCGGTTCCACCCGGCAGCGAACTGCCGCCAACCGACCCAGTCCCGACCCCCGCCACCGAACCGCCGCCAACCGAGCCCGAGGTCGCCCCCGCACACGAAGAAATCCCACCCCCAGAACCGGCGCCGCCAACCGACCCAGAACCGCCTGGCGCAGAGATTCCAACCGTCAGTCTGGTCGCCCTCGAGACGAGCGCAGCCGAGGCGGGCGCACGACCCGCTCGGGCGCTGATCACCCGCACCGGTTCCAGCACAGCGGCCCTGACCGTGAACTACGCGATGGGAGGCACGGCCCGGCATGGGAAGGATTACGAGCGGCTCTCGGGTCAAGTCACGCTGCCAGCCGGCGCCCCATCGGCCACGATCGAAATCCGGCCGCTCGACGACGCCGAAGTCGAAGGCTTGGAAACCGTCAAGCTTGAGCTCGTCCTCGCGCCTGCCCCGTTCAGTCTAGCCATCCTGCCCGACACTCAATACTACGTCTCCAGCAAGCGGGGAGGGCGTCCCGAGATGTTCACAAGCCAGACTCGCTGGATTGTCGAGCACAAGGACGAGTTCAACATCGTCTACGTGCTGCACGAAGGGGATGTCACCGAGACCGGCGCCGTTGCCGAATGGCGGCTGGCACAAGCCAGCATGAACCTGCTCGACGGCGAGGTCCCCTACGCCATTGCCGTGGGCAACCACGACGGGTTCACCTGGCGGGGGCACACGGGGAACTTCAACACCTTTTTCCCCCTCGCCAAGTTCGCCGCGCTACCGACATTCGGGGACGTCTTCGCTCCTAACCTTATGGACAACTGCTATCACCTCTTCAGCGCTGGAGGTGTCGATTGGCTGCTGTTGACGCTCGAGTTTGGCCCCCGCGATGCCGTGCTCGACTGGGCTAACCGTCTGGTGGCTCGATTCCCAGACCGCAAGGCGATCGTCTTGACCCATGCCCACGTGTCCGACGACGACACCTTGCTGGGCACCGCCCCCAATACGCCGGTCGCACCTAAACGCTACGGGGCGGAGAACGATGGCGCCGAAGTGTGGGACAAGTTCCTCCGTCGCCATCCCAACCTCGCCTTGGTCTTCAACGGTCATGTGGGCGGCGACGGCCAGGGACGACTCGTCGGCGTCGGCGACCATGGCAACAAAGTCTTTCAGATGCTCTGCAATTATCAGTGGTACCCTGGCGGCGGCAGCGGCTTCCTCCGCCTCATCCAGTTCTTCCCCGCCGACGACAGACTGGTCGCCTGGTCGTACTCACCCGCCGTAGACGCCCATCTAACCGATCCCCAAAACCACTTTGCCTACACCGACCTGGGCCTGTTCCCAAAGGCGCCCCCGCCCTATACCCTCGATCCCCAACACCAAGAGGTCACCCTCACGCTAGTCAGCGACGACCTCGACCCCGAGCCCGTCTCCCTCGTCGAGGCCAGCGCCTTCAGCTTCGCCGCCGAGATCACGGTCCGGTTCGATCGCCTTCTGGATCGCGCCTCAGCCACCGAGCTAAGCCACTATGCCCTCGACGATGGCCATCCGCTCCGGTCCGCGCGGCTCCTATCCGACCAACAGACGGTCGTGCTCGCCCTGGCTTCTCCCTTGAACCCGCAAGCATCCTCCACCCTTGCCATCCAGGGTGTGGTGGGTCAATCCGCAAGCCCCAACCTCGAGCCGCCGCAGCTCGCCACCCGCATCCAGCCTTCCCCAGCCTATCTGACGACCGATTTCTCGACCCCCCGCTTGGGCCAGTGGCGAGTCGTCGATGAGGGCACGCAGGAGGGCCCCTCGAGCTGGTTCGTGACCGATGGCGCCTTGTGGCAGTTGAGCAACATCCATGGCCCAGACGCAAGCGCCCCAACCGGCCGCAAAGGCAGCTTCGTCTATTGGAGCTCGCCCGCCGCCCAACACTTGAGCAGCTACGCCTTCACCGCCCGCATCCGCTCCTTCGACGATGACGGCATCGGCGTGCTGTTCCGGTACACTGACCCGGACAACTACTACAAGGTCGAATTCGACCGACAACACAACTTCCGTAAACTGCTGCGACTCCAGCACGGCCAAGAAACCACGCTGGCGGCCGAGACCGGCAGTTACGAAATCGGCTACGAGCTCAACCTCCAAATCGAATGCGTAGGCACGTCCCACCGCGTGAGTCTCAATGGCCGGCCCCTCTTCGGCGGGATCGTCACCGATACCGCCCTGAGCCGTGGCACCGTCGGCCTCTACACCTGGTCCAACGCGGCGAGTGAGTTCAGCTCGATCGCCGTCCGCCCACCCGCAACCCTCGCCTCACCCACCCTCACCCTATCCACTCCGCTGGCGGGTAGGCTCCTCACCAGCCAAAGCCCCATCCTCCTGACCGCTGATGTATCGGCCGACCTCGGGGTTGGCGTCAGCAAGGTCGAGTTCTACCAGAACGGCTTGCCCGTCGGCCGCGCCTTCGAGCCACCGTACGCCCTCCACTGGATCAGCTCCCAAGCCGGCTTGCACAGCCTCAGCGCACGCGTCACCGACGGCAAAGGGCAACAGGCCCAGTCCCAAGAACTGCGCCTTCAGGTCGACGAGACCGGCCAAGTCCGGTTAATGATGCCGCCCCCACGACTCCGCCTCGCACGCTCCGCCGCCGGCCTGCCCCGTCTCGAATTCCCAGGCTGGCCCGAAAGCGATTTGGGCCTCGAAGCCTCGACGAACCTCGTCGATTGGGAACGGCTGCTCGTGGCGCCCAGCCTCGACGCACCGCTCGATTCAGTGGACCCAACGGGTTACCTGTTGCCCCACCGCTTCTATCGAGTGGTTCGCGTGCCTTAAACCTAACCCGACCAGCACGTCGAGGAAGTACTTCTTGGTGAACGAACCGAGGGACACCGTCACGGGCACCTCAAGCCGGATTGCAGGAGCCCGTCGCGCTAGCTCACGCTTGTAGATCTTCTCATCGAAGAGTCGACCGAGGTCGCGGTGCATGTCGAACACATGGCGCATGACCGTGTAAGACAGATCGCGGAACTCCGACTGCGAGAGGCGTCGAATGGGGCCATGGACGATGATCGGCATGGGAGCAGATGACAGGAGGTTGGTCGGCGCTTTGCGTCGAGCGACCTTCGGGCTGACCAGTCGGATCTGAGCCGACCGGGACCGGGTTAATCAACTACCCTCCAGCTCTTGTTCACCCCACCCGCGACGTTCCTACCCCGGTGTGCCCCCCTCCCCATGTTTCTGCCCCCCCGGACGGAATTCACCATCGACAACCGCAGCCGGTATGGCACGCTCTGCCCGGTCTCCATGCGCCTCTGGTCAGCACATGACACCGGCCCGAGCCGGGCACCATTCGACGCGGCCGTCGAGCCGATCTCCTGTTTATGACGATTCGTCTTCTCCCCCGCCACCGTCCCTACTCCTTGTTCAGCCGCCGGCCAGCCGGCACCTGTGGGTTGCGCCCTCTTCGAATGCGCGCCCCCTGGACCGCGCTGCTCTGCCTAGGCGGGCTCTTGCTCGCCGGCGAGGCCTGGGCGGCGAGTTCCGGCGGTCAGCCCAACGCCGCAGCCGGCTCCTTGTTGGACCGGTTCCGCGCCGGCCCGATGGCCGGGGTCCAGGACATCGTCTTTGCGGCGCGCAAGATGAACGAGACTGACGGTCACTGGTATGCCAACCTGGGTTACTACGCTGACGACCCAGGGCGCAAGGCGTGGCGCGAGGGCAGCAAGCTCTATCGGTGGAACCTCGTCACGGGCGCCTTGACAACCTTGCTCGAGGACCCGCAGGGGGGGATTCGCGATCCGCAAGTCCATTACGACGGCGGCAAGATCCTGTTCTCTTACCGGCGCGGCGGCACCGAGAACTACCTGCTGTACGAGATCGACGCTGACGGCACCGACCTGCGTCAGTTGACGGACGGCGACTATGACGACATCGAGCCGACGTATCTGCCCAACGGAGACATTGTGTTTGTGTCGACCCGCTGTAAGCGGTGGGTCAACTGCTGGCTGACGCAGGTCGCCATCATGTACCGGTGCGACGCCGACGGGCGCAACGTCCGGCCCATCTCGAGTAACACCGAGCATGACAACACCCCGTGGCCCCTACGAGACGGCCGCCTGCTCTACACCCGTTGGGAGTACGTGGACCGCAGTCAGGTCGATTACCATCACCTCTGGGTCTCGAACCCCGACGGCACGGGGCAGATGATCGCCTTTGGCAACCAACACCCCGGCATCGTCATGATCGATGCCAAGCCCATCCCCGGCTCGGAGAAGATCGTGGCCAACTTCTCCCCGGGCCATGGCCAGCGCGAACACGCCGGCACCCTGACCATCCTCGACCTCGGCGCCGGCCCCGATCACCTCGCCTCCGCCCGCCGCATCAGCAAAGGCAATCAGTTCTACGATCCGTGGGCCTTTGCCGAAACCTCCTTCATGGCCGCCCTCGGACCGCAACTGGTCCTGCTGGACGACGCCGGCCAACAGCAAGCCATCTTCCGACTCCCCGAAACCGATGTGCGGGCGGGCATGCACCTGCACGAACCGCGCCCCCTCACCCCTCGCCCCCGGGAGCCCGTGGTTCCGGACCGCGTTAACCCTGCCCAAGCGACCGGTCACTTGGTTTTAGCCAACGTCTACGAAGGCCGCAACATGGAGGGCGTGAAGCCCGGCGACATCAAGAAACTCCTGGTCCTCGAAAGCCTGCCCATGCCGATCCATTACACCGGCGGCATGGACCCGATCAGCTATGGGGGCACCTTCACCCTCGAACGGATTCTTGGCACCGTCCCCGTCGAACCGGACGGCTCCGCTTACATCGAGTTGCCCGCCTTACGCAGTCTCTTCTTTGTGGCCTTGGACGAGCACGACCTTGCGGTCAAACGCATGCAAAGCTGGCTCACCGTGCAACCGGGCGAGATCAGCAGTTGTGTCGGTTGCCACGAGCAACGGACCCGCACACCCCACCATACGGCCGCCGCCACCCTCACCGCCGTGGCGGCGCGCCGCGCCGCCAGCCGCATCGAGCCCATCGAGGAGGTGCCCGAGGTGATCGACTTTCCGCGCGATGTCCAACCCATCCTCGATGACCTCTGCGTGAGTTGTCATGGCTATCAGAAAACCACCGCCGGCGGCCCACGCGCCGGGCGTTTGATCCTGAGCGGCGACCGCGGTCCCATGTTCAGTCACAGCTACTACATGCTGACCATCGCCCGGCTCTTCTCCGACGGCCGCAACCGCCCCCAGAGCAACTATGCCCCGCGGACCCTCGGCTCCTCCTCGAGCCGACTGCTCACCCTGCTCGATGGCTCGCATTACGACGTGCGCGCCACGGACCGTCAGAAGAAAACCCTCCGCCTCTGGATCGAGTCGGGCGCCGCTTACCCCGGAACCTACGCCGCCCTTGGCACCGGCATGATCGGCGGCTATGCCGAGAACAAGCAGATCCACGCCGATTGGGACTGGCCGACCACCCGCGCGGCTGCCCCAGTGATCGCCCAACGATGCGGCGGGTGCCACGACCAACCCGGGCGCCTGTTACCCCGTAGCCTCGCGGATGAACGCGGGGTCTCCTTCTGGCAACCGGAACTGGGCGATCCCCGGCTCAACACCAGCCGCCACATCGTGTTTAACCTGACCCAACCCGAGCGGTCCATTCTCCTCTTGGCGCCCCTGGCTGAGGCCGCCGGCGGCTGGGGCCTCTGCCGCGATCCCCAAACCAAAGCGCCGGTCGCCGTCTTCGCCGATACCGCCGACCCCGACTATCGCACCCTCCTAGCCCTCTGCGCCGCCGGCCACCAACGGCTTGACCAAATCAAACGATTCGATATGCCCGGGTTTCGCCCCCGCCCCGATTGGGTGCGCGAAATGCAGCGCTACGGCGTCTTGCCAGCCGACCTCCCCCCGAACGATCCCATCGACATCTACGCCACCGAACAGCGCTACTGGGAATCGCTCTGGCATGTGCCGTCACCCCCCGCGCTGGTGTGGACCGAATCGGCTGGCTCCGTCGAGTAGCCTCGAGCGCCCAGTAACCCGTTGCCCAGCCCAGCGGTCTTAACGAGCGGATGAGCCAACCGAACATCCGCTCAGCCACCAACGGCCGCGCGCACCATCCTTTTCGACTCAATCCGCTACTATGAACAGACCTCTGCCGATACCGCATGGGCTGGCCGCCGGCGCCGCCGGCGTGCTCCTAGCCGCCCTGACCGCCGCCGAGAATCCCGCGCGCACCATCGCCCCCGGTCCCTACCAACCCTCCTGGGAATCCCTGCGTGAGCAGTACCGGTGCCCGGACTGGTTCCGCGACGCCAAGTTCGGCATTTGGGCACACTGGGGACCTCAGTCCGAGCCCGAGCAGGGCGATGGGTACGCCCGCAAACTTTACCTCCAGGGCCATCCCCTATACCAAGCCCACCTCGCACGCTACGGCCATCCCTCGAAGGTCGGGTTCAAGGACGTCTGCCGCCTCTGGAAGGCGGAGAACTTCGATCCCGCCAACCTCCTCGCCCTCTACCAGCGCGCCGGCGCGAAATACTTCGTCGCCTTGGCCAACCACCACTGCAACTTCGACAACTTCAATTCCAAATACCAGCCCTGGAACGCCGTCAACCTCGGCCCCAACAAAGACCTTATCGGGCTCTGGGCCAACGCCGCACGCGCCGCCGGCCTACGCTTCGGCGTCACCGTCCACGCCGCACGCGCCTGGACCTGGTACGAACCCGCCCAGGGCGCCGACACCACCGGGCCGCTGGCCGGAGTGCCCTATGACGGCCGACTCACGAAGGCCGATGGCAGCGGTCAGTGGTGGAACGGTTACGATCCGCAAGATCTCTATGCCCAAGCCCATCCCGTCGGCGCCCCGCCCAGCGCCGCTTATGCCGACAAGTTCTTCCTCCGAGTCAAAGACCTCGTGGACTCGTACCGGCCCGACCTCCTGTACTTCGACGACAACGTCCTGCCACTGCGCGAGGTGGGGGAACACCTCGGCTTGCAGTTGGCCGCGCACTTCTACAACTCGAACCTCGCCTGGCACGGCCGCAACGAGGCCGTCTTGGCCACTCAGCAACTCGAATCCCACCAGCGCCCCGCCCTGGTCTGGAACCTCGAGCGCCGTAAGGCCGACGAGCTGGCTCCCTACCCCTGGCAAACCGCCACCTCCATCGGCGGCGGATACGACGCCCGCGCCCACAACGACAACCATCGCTACCTAAGCGCCACCGCCGTCATCGCCATGCTGATCGATGTCGTCAGCAAGAACGGCAACCTCCTCCTCAATATCCCCTTGCGCGCCGACGGCACCCTCGACCCCGACGAAGTCCGCCTGCTCGAATCCGTGGGCCAATGGCTGCAAATCCATGGCGAAGCCATCTACGGCACTCGCCCCTGGAAGGAGTTCGGCGAAGGCACTCCAGCCGCCTCCACTCAAGGTACCGAACCTGACACCCAAACCTATTCCGCCAGCGACATCCGCTTCACCACCAAAGGCACCGCTCTCTACGCCTTCTGCCTCGGCCGGCCCACCGCCGACATCCGCATCGCATCGCTGGGCCGCGATTCCCTCGTCACCTCGCGCTCCGTCACCGCCGTCCGCCTGCTCGGCAGCGCCGAGCCCCTCACCTGGACCCAGCAATCGGACGCCTTGGTCATTCAACGGCCCCAGAAACTCCCGGGCGAGCACGCGATCGCCTTCGAAATCGGCCTGTCCCAAACGCCCGACGTCATCTACGTGCCCACACCCCAGGTCGTCGTGGACAAAATGCTCGAGTTGGCCGAGGTCAAAACCGGCGATGTCGTCTACGACCTCGGCTGTGGCGACGGCCGGATCGTCGTGACCGCCGCCAAAAAATACGGCGTCAAAGCCGTCGGCTTCGACATCGACCCCCAGCGCATTCGCGAGGCCCAGGCCAATGTCCGCTCCAACCGCGTCGAACACCTCGTCACCATCCGCAACGCCGACATCTTCACCCTCGACCTCCGCGAGGCCTCCGTTGTCACCCTTTACCTCCTCCCCGACCTCAACGTGCGCCTCATGCCCCAACTCGAGAAACTCCGCCACGGGGCCCGGATCGTCTCCCACGACTTCGACATGCGCGGCGCGAAACCCGTCCTGGTTTACGACGTCAAGGAACCGGACACCGACCCCGACGATGGCAGCTACGAAAGCCCCCACCATACCATCTATAAATGGGTCGTCCCTTGGGAGAAAGAAGACGGCTCACCCTAACGACTCGTGGCCGCCTGCGATCCGCCTATCCACTTCCCCGCTCCCCCGGCAAAACGCACCCCGGGCTGGACGCCCGGGGAAGCATGGTCGATACTGATGCGCTTTATGATGCACTCTCGATATGCCCTACGCCGCCACCAGCCACTGGTCGCTCGGCACCCGCTCGCCTGCCACCCCCACCCGCCGACCGGGCGCGCCGGACGGATCGCTGCCACCGCCCTGCTGATCCTCGCCAGCACCTCGTCCGCCCTCCTCTCCCAACCCATCCCCATCCCCAACGCGTCCTTCGAGTCGCCCACGACCGACTTCGCCGATCCCCGAATCGACTCCTGGCAGAAGACCCCGAAACCGTTCTGGTACGATGAAAGCGGTGGGTTCCTCTGGGCCCAATTGACCGGTGTCTTCCTCAACACGCCCCCCAGCAGCCCAGATCACATCGCCAACGTGGACGGCAAGCAGGCCATCTTTCTTTTCGCCGTCCCCGAGGTCGGTTTGTTCCAGGACTACGAGTCCACCGACTGGACCGGCGCACCCCCGTCGCACGCCTTCGACGTTCGCTTCCAGGTCGGACGCACCTACCAACTCACGGTCGCCGTCTTAGGCGGCGGCGGCAACATGGCCGAAGGCGCCACCCTCGAATTGAGCCTCTATTACCGCGACGACTCCGGCGCCCTCCAGACCGTCGATGCCACCACCGTCACGCACAGCTTGAGCACCTTCCCCAACCTGACGCGCCTGGTGGATTTCACCCTCGAATCGGCTCCCGTCCAAGCCACCGATCCCTGGGCGGGTCGACACCTGGGGGTGCGCTTGCTCTCGACCGTCAACCCCGCGTTGGCCGGCGGTTACTGGGACCTGGACCAAGTCCGGTTGACCATGTCCCAGGCGCCCAAACTCCTCGATCCGACCTGGGCGGATGGGCGCCTGCGCTTCTTAATCGCCAGCGAGCCAGGCCTGCGCTTCGAGATCCTCACCACCTCGAACGTCACCCAACCCATGCCCGCTTGGACGAGCCTCGGAACGGTCACCAACCTCACCGGCCAAGTCACCTTCGAGGACCCTGCGCCCGCCGCCCCGCATCGTTTCTACCGTGCGCAGCAACTGCCCTGAACACACCGGGATCATGCCGGGCTCGATCCCCATCCACCGGGTTGCCGTCGGCCGCGAATCCCGCCGAGGCCCAGCATGCGTGGCGCTGGGCCGATGCGATGGCTGGGTGCCCCTGACGCCGCCTGCTGCAGTTGGGCAAGCTCAGCGCCAGGCCTTCACGCTCGTCGAACTGCTCGTGGTCATCGCGGTCATCGCGATTCTGGCAGCCTTGCTCTTGCCTTCGCTCGCCTCGGCTAAGGAGGCCGGGCGCCGCGTGGCTTGCCTCTCGAACTTGCGCCAGGTCAGCATCGCCATCCACACCTACGCCCAAGACCATGGCGGCAGTATCCCCTTCGGCCCCAAAGCGCCGCCCTTCACCAGCCCGGCGAGCCTCTACCCCTCGACCGGCGCCCCCACCAGCCTGCTCTCGCTCCAGAGCGGCGCTCCCGTGGGCCTGGGACTGTTGTTGTCGGAACAACTCGCCCACCATGCCAAGGTCCTGTTCTGCCCGGGCAGCGACCAACCGGTCGATGCCGAAACCGAGTTGGCCAAGGTCGGCAAGCAGCAGGCGCAAGGCAGTTACTACTACCGCCACGGTGGTAACACCCAGCTTTTTGACAACCCCAACGCCACCAACGCCGCGCCCCAACTCCAACTCGACAACCTCGGCCTTAACCGCCAGGGACAACCCATCCGCGCACTGGCCATCGACACCCTATTCCTTTGCCCCCCCAGCCTCGCCACGTTCAACGTTAAACCCCGCACCCACCACCGCCAGCGGACGGCCAACGTCCTCTACGCCGACGGGAGTGTCCGGACACGACCCAATGCCGACGCGCGGTTCACGGTTGACTTGCGCGACTACTCCCAGTTGCGCGACGCCTTTAACCTCATTCTCGAGGTCCTCGAACGCGCCGACGCCGAGCACTGATCGCATCCTACCACTGGCGGATCATCTCGGACCCACATCCTCGCCCTCCCTGTTATCCCCTCCTTTGTCGCCTGCCTTTGTCGTCCGCCTTTGTCCCCCCTCATCACCCCTCACCCCCCTCGCCCTCGCCCGCCTCCGGCAACGGGGCGCTAACGCCCGCCCATCCTCGGTGACTCCCCTGACCACTGGGCATCCTTACGCTAGCTAGGCCTCTTGCAGTCCTGTCAACTATTATAAACCCGTCGAACTGCATACTAATGGAATTGAAAGAGGGTCAACTGGGCTGGACCCGTTCCCCAGGGGCTCGCCCCCCAGAGCAGAGTGCCGGTGCCGCAGTCCGGCGCTCGAGACCCGGAGGTTCTGGGCTTGCCGCGCCGGACCACGGGGCGTAGCTTTCGGGCAACAGCACACGCTTACGCTTATGCACGACCCAAACCAGCGTTATGTTTTCCGTGCCCGCGGCGGTGGGTTTACCTTGATCGAGCTCTTGGTGGTGATTGCGATCATTGCCATTCTGGCAGGGATGTTGTTGCCCGCTCTGAGCCGGGCGAAGGAAACCAGTCGGCGGGCGAAGTGTATCAACAACCTACGCCAAATCCTCATCGGCATGACGGTGTACGCTGGCGACAACGCCGACCGCGTGGTCGAGGCGCGCTTCGGCGAGGTGCAAATCTGCCTGAATCCACCCGAGCGCGAAGCCGCCGCGACCGCCGGACTGAACCTGACAACCAACTCGCTGGCGCAGATTTGGACCTGTCCGAACCGGCCCGGTTTTCCGACCTACGAAGCCCAGTACCCGCAATGGGTGATCGGTTTTCAGTACTTCGGGGGCATCCCACAGTGGCGGAATCCCGCCGGCACGTTCCCCTCGCGCAGCCCGATCAAGACCGGCCAATCTCAACCGGGCTGGGTGTTGGCGGCAGACGCCGTCATGAAGATCGACCGGCAATGGGGCGGCGGGCGCGACTCGGCCTTCAAGGGCATGCCACCGCATCGCGGGCCGGGGGGAATTCCCGAGGGCGGCAACCAGGTCTTCATGGACGGATCGGCTCGCTGGCTCCGGTTCAACCAGATGCTCTTCATTCACAGTTGGAGCACCGCCGGCGAGCGGGACGCCTATTTCTATCAAGAAGATCTCGGCCCCGAGCTCGAGCGACACATCGCGCGACTCCGGGCGAAACCGTAGCCGGCGGCCGGCCGCTCCTGAGCTTCAGCGTTTCTCGATCCAGATATTCCGGAAGCGTACTGGGTTGCCGTGGTCTTGTAGTAAGAGCGGCCCCGGGGTGCCCTCCCGGCTGTCGAAGGCACCGCCCGTGACCCGCGGCAATTCAAGGTCCTCATGGATGACCACGCCATTGTGCAGGATGGTGACCCGGGCGGGGGCGGTCTTTTTGACGTCGGCGTCCAGGCGTGCCGAGGTGAAGGTGATGTCGTAGGTCTGCCACTGGAGGGGCGGGGCGCACATGTTGACGCGGGGCTTGGCCACGGTGTAGATGCCGCCGCACTCGTTGTCTTCACCCTCGAGGCCGTAGCTGTCGAGGACCTGCAGTTCGTACCGGCCTTCGAGGTAGACGCCACTGTTGCCTCGCCCTTGGCCCCGGGCTTGCGGCATGTAGGGCGTGCGAAACTCGAGGTGCAACCGATGGTCCCCGAACAGTTCCTTGGTGCGAATGTCGCCGCCTTGGACCTCCATAGCCCTTTCCTCGACCAACTTCCACCGGACAGCACCGGCGTTGGGATCGCGCGGGGTCCAGGCCTCGAGGTTCTGGCCGTCGAACAACACCAGGGCACCGGCCGGCGGCGATTGCCCAAGCGTCGGCGAGGGCCGTTCCATCGGCCGCAAACGGAACTGGCCAGCCCGATTGCCGACCAACCGGCCGGCCAAGACACCCTCATCGAGGCGGCCAGTCCACAGCGAGGCATTCACCACCACGCCGTCCTCGGTGGCGCGCACGACCCGGCCCACCTCGAATGGGATAGCGTCCACAGCCCGAAACTCGCCTCCCTGAAACCGGACGCGGAGTTGAAACAGGACGGGCACACGCCGCTCGAAGGTGGAGAGTAGCCGGGCCTCATACTGGCCGGCGCCATGCGGGATGAGGTTGACGGCGATGGGTTGGTCGGCGCCCTCTTCCAATCGCAGGGTGCCTTGCCAGTCGCCCATGTAAGGGTCAGGAGTGGGCTGGGCGCTTTGCGCCAACGGTACCGCGGCGAGGAGCGCCAACAGAAGCTTCGGAATCGTGTTCATCGTTGGAATGTGACCCGTCTCGGGTCGGCCGCGCAACCTATATGTCGGGCGGGCAGCGGGCGTCAAGCGGGGCACACCCGACCGAAGGACGCCGCGCCGTCACGCGTTTCGGAGTTCCCTACGAGCCGGCCCGCTCAGTATAATGGCGGGCATGACCAACGTACGCATGGGCATTATTGGCCTGGGCAACATCGGCAAGTACCACGCCGACTATTTGCGAAATGGTAAAGTGAACCGGTGCGAACTCACGGCCGTGGCGGACGCGTTTGCCCCCCTCGAGCCCTACCGGCCACTGAAGACCTTCCCGGACGGCGCCGAACTGATTGCCTCGGGCGAAGTGGATGCGGTCATCGTTGCCACGCCGCACTACCAGCACACCACCCTGGGCATAGCGGCGCTCGAGGCGGGCTTGCACGTGATGGTCGAGAAACCGATCTCGGTCCACAAGGCCGACGCCGAACGTCTCATTGCCACCCATGCGCGGCATCCGCAGCGGGTCTTCGGCGCGATGTTCCAGCTCCGCACCGAACCGCGCTATGTGAAGCTCAAACACCTGATCGCCAGCGGCGAGTTGGGCGAGTTGGTGCGCGTGAGCTGGATCATGACCGACTGGTTCCGCACCGAGGCCTACTACGCCAGCGGCGGCTGGCGCGCCACCTGGAAGGGCGAAGGCGGCGGCGTCCTCTTGAACCAATGCCCACACAATCTCGACATCCTCCAATGGCTCTGCGGGATGCCCGCGCGCGTGCGCGGTTTCTGCCAACTCGGCCGCTACCACGGCATCGAAGTCGAAGACAACGTCACGGCCTACTGGGAATGGGCCAGCGGCGCCTCGGGCGTGTTCGTGACCTCGACCGGGGAAGCCCCGGGCACCAACCGCCTCGAGCTTTGCGGCACCCGCGGCAAGGTCGTTCTCGAGAACAACCGCATCGCGTTCACGCGCAACCAAGTCGATATGGTCGAGTACAGCCGCACCGCCAAGACCGGCTTTGCCCGCCCGGAGGTGTGGCATGTCGAGATCCCTTTCGAGAACGCCCCGGCGCAACACTCGACCCTCACCCAGAATTTCGTCGATGCCATCCTCGATGGCGCACCCCTGATCGCGCCGGGAGCCGAAGGCATGAACTCGGTCGAACTGGCCAACGCGATGCTCTTCTCCTCGTTGACCAACGCCACGGTGCCCCTGCCACTGGATGGCGCCGCCTACGAGCACAAGCTGCTTCAGTTGATCGCGGAATCTAAGTTCGAGAAAAAGGTCATCGCCGTCAGCAGCGAGGATTTCACCAAGTCCTTCGTCCGTTAACCACGGTCGCATTCATTCGGCTCGCCAGCTCGTCCCGCTCCTGAGCCAAAGCCAAGGGTAGGCGCTCAGCCTGTCTCTGCCACCAACGCGAACGTTGCGACGTCCGTATAGCGCGCCCCAGCGGGCAACAGCTCGCTCTGGACCAGGTGGATCTGGGTGGCACGCCAGCGGCCGAGCGAGGCGACGCGTTGGTCCGCCAGCGCTGCCCCCACCCGAGATGCCGCGTCGCGCTCGTGCCCGCTCACGCGCCCCATCGTGAGGTGAGGATGCCACCGCCGGCTCTCGGGTGGTTCGCCGAAGCTGGCCGTGGCGGTCGTTACACTCGCCTGCAACCGGGCGAGCGCGGCCGTGTCACCCCGCACCCCGATCCACAAGACCCGAGGCGAGCGCAGGCTGGGAAACGCGCCCAGGCCGGCCAACTCCAACTCGAGGCCTTGCCCCACGCCCGCGGCCGCGTCCAGGGCCGACGTCAAAGCCGGAAGGCTGGCCCGCGGGACTTGGCCAAGGAACCGGAGCGTCAGATGAAGTTGTTCACGGGGTGTCCAGCGGACCGCGGAGGCGGGCACCCGATCGCGCAACGCCTGCTGGCTCTGCAGCACGGCGTCGAGCACCGCGCCACCCACTTTCAGGGCGACAAACGCGCGAATCGCAGCGCTCATTCAAAGCGGTTCGGGCAACGCCAAGCTGTGGAGCGAGCCGCCGCCGCGAAGCAGGTCGCGGCAATCGAGCCCGACCACGCGGCGGTCCGCGAATTCCCGCTGCAACGACTCGAGGGCGACGCGGTCGCGGGAGTGGCCATAGGTCGGGACGACCACCGCGCTATTGGCGATGTAGAATTGCAGGTAGCTCGCCGGCAGGCGCCGGCCAGCCCGCTCGAGACGCCCCGGCAAGGGCAACTTCACAATCCGAAACAGGTGCTCCTCCTGGTCGCGCATCGTGCGGAGCCGCCGGAGATTCTCCTGCAGCGCCATGTAATTGCCGTCCTCGAGATCGTCCTCGACCGCCGCGACGATCGTGCTGGGGTTCACAAACCGCGCCAGGTTGTCAACACGGCCCCCAGCATAGTCGCCGTCCAAACCCTCCCGCAGCCACAGAACGTTCGACACGCCTAGGTAGTCCAGAAAGATCCGTTCGGCCTCCTGGGCCGTCAGGTCCGGGTTGCGGCCGGCGCTCAACACGGCGGCTTCGCTGGTCAGGAGCGAGCCCGCGCCGTTGGCTTCGAGAGCCCCGCCTTCGAGGACGATCTTGGGCGTGAACAACGTCTGGCGCCGCAAGCGCGCCACGTGCGCCGGCATCGCGTCGTCCTCTTCGTAGGGCGCGTACTTCCCGCCCCAAGCGTTGTAGCGCCAATCCACGACGGCAACTTGCCGTTGGCTAATCCGCTCGCGCACCAGGAAGACGGGGCCGTAATCGCGGCACCAGGGTTCGTAGGTGGGGATGCGATGGAAGAAGACCCGGTGCATGGGGATACGGCCTTGTCGGAGCGCCGCCTGCGCCTGTCCTTCCAGGCCCTCGTTCCGGACCAGGATCCGGACTTCCTCGCCCTGGACCAGGAGGCGAACGAACCGGACCAGGACCTCGAGGGCGGCCTCGTAACCCTCGGCGTAACTCGGGCTGTCGGGCCGGGGCCAACTCAGCCAGGTCGCGCGGTGGTCTTCCCACTCCGCCGCCAGGCGAAAGCCCATAACCTCAGGCACCTTCATATTCGGAACCCGGCACCGCCCAGGCACCCCACGGTCGCGAAAACCTCAAGGGAGCCGTTGCCCATAGGCCGCCTCGTGGAGCCGGTACCATTCTTCCCGCGTCAACTCGAGCGCATCGGCCTGGGCGCAGTCCCGGATGCGGTCCGGCTGCGTCGAGCCCACAATGGGCACGATGCCGCTGGGATGGCGCAACAGCCACGCCAACGCCACCACCGACCGGCTCACCCCACGCTCGCGAGCTACTGCCTCGAGTGCGTCGGACAACTTCAACTTGTGGGCATGGTGTGGATCTTGCAGATCCACCGCTGCCACCCGGGCCAGCCGCCCACCACCCAACGGACCCCATGCCACCGGGGTAACCCCTTCGGCCAAGCACTGGTCCAAGGTCCCGTCCTGAAAGGCATCGAGGTGGCAGAGGCTCAGTTCGATCTGGTTTGCCACCAGCGGCATCGGACACGCCCGCTGCAGAGCCGCCCACTGTGAAGGGCGGAAATTGCTCACGCCGAACTCGCGCACTTTGCCCGCCTCGAGCAGCCGACTAAACGCCCCAGCAACCTCGTCCGGCCGCCCGAGGAAGTCGGGTCGGTGCAACTGGTACAGGTCGATCGTTTCCACGCCCAACCGCTGCAACGAGCCCTCGCACGAACTGATAATGTAGTCCGCCGAAAAGTCATACCGGTAGGGCGCCGTCGCCTCGGGCTGGCCAGCCATGCGGATGCCGCACTTGCTAGCCAGCACGATCTGCTCCCTCAACCCGGGTACGTCCCGCAACACTTGACCGAAGATCCGCTCCCCGGTGCCGTCGCAGTAGATGTCCGCGTGATCGAACAGCGTGTACCCGGCCTCGTGCGCGGCCAGCACCGCCGCTCGTCCGTGGCTTTCTCGCTCCGGCGTGAGTTGGTGGGGGTCGTTGGTGCCCGCGAGCCGCCAGCAGCCGTAGGCCAGCCGGCTCGACGTCAGCGAGCTTTTCCCGATGCGAACGGTCTTCATGTTGCGGTTGACGAGCGGCAGCTTAGGGTCACGTGCCGGCCCAACGGAAGCCGATTATGTCCCCGGCTCCAGAAACCGACAGCCGGAATCCTTGACGAGGTGGAGCGCGGACGGCCACCTCCGCCTAGCGGGTCCTACGAGCCGCGCCCCACCGATTGGATCGCCAACTCGGCCGTCACGGCCAGCACGGTTACCACCCCCATCAGACCCGCGGGCATGAACTTCTTGGTCTTGAGGTAGCGCGCCACAAACACCGCCAGCAAGGCCAACTGTAGCACCACCGCGATCGTCAGCCCGTGCCGCACACCCGTGAACACACATAGCCCTATCGCCGCGGCGAATCCGAGCGACATCGCCAACGAGACCTTGCTCCCCGCCTTCACATACCCGATCAGTCCTCCCACGAGCAGGAGCACGATATACGCCGTTAAAATGTACGTCATAAAACGGCGCCTAACTTCGGTTAACGCCGCCGGATTTCAAGCGGAGAATCCAACCGGGGCGGGTCGTCGACCCTACACCTGAACCCGTGAGCCCAACCCGGCGCGCCGGTCTAAGGCTGGCATGGGAAAAGCTTTGTCTTGCGAATTTGCCGTGGCAGACTTCCGCCCGGCGCCGGGGCGGGAACGGTTAGGTGTGGGTACGCTCGGTGCGGTGCAGACGCCGGAACGTTAGTCGTGGCATGAGCCGCTTTGGCAACCTCGAATTCGGCGAACGCCGGCCTCACGAGGTTCGGCAGCAAGAGCTGGCCTGTGACGAAGGTCTCCAGGCGCAGGCGGCCGAGGAGGCCTTGCGCCGCGGCGATTTCGAGCTGGCCTTGCGCGCCTTCGCGCGCGTGCTCGAGTCCAACCCGCAAAACCCCCACGCCTGGGTCGGACAAGTCCGCATGCTGATCGAATTGGGCGATTTCGAGGAAGCCAAGAACTGGGCGGATCAAGCCGCCGCGCGGTTTCCACGCGAGCCGGAGGTGTTGGCCGCCAAGGCCGTGGCCCTGGCACGGACGGGGGACTTGAAGGCCGCCTTGCTGTTCTCGGACGCAGCCATCGAGGAGCGGGGTGACACGCCCTACATCTGGTTGGCGCGCGGCGACGTCTTGCTCGCCCGGAAAGAACGGCGCGCCGACTACTGCTTCAGCAAGGCGCTGGCGGTCACGCCCCGCGATTGGCTCTGGCCCTGGCTCGCCTCGCGCATCCACTCCTGGTACCGCCGCTTCTCCGTGGCGCTGCGCCTGATCAGCCAGGCCTTGGCCCTGGACGGCGCGCAAGCGGTCATCTGGCTGCAAATGGGCCGCTGTCAAATGGCGCTGGGGCTGGCCAGCGCGGCAGCCGATTCATTCGATCAAGCGCGCCAGTTGGACCCGCGGTGTCCAGCGCTCGGCGAGGCCCTGGCCGACCTGCGCAATGTCAGTTGGTGGCACCGCTGGCTGGGTTGGTGGCGGCGCGGACGCCCCGCCGGATCATGAACAAGCTCGATCAACTCCTGGCCATGGCGGTCGAGCGCGGCGCGTCGGACCTCCACCTGGTGGCGGGTGCGCCGCCGGCTTTCCGTATCAACGGGGAGATCATCCTCGCCGATGCCGACGCGCTCGAGGGGACCGAGTTAGGCCAAATGGCCAGCGCGTTGCTCAATGTGCAACAGCGGGATACGCTCGAACGCGAGTGGGAGCTGAGCGTGTCCTTGCACGCGCCGGAAGTCGGCCGGATGCGGCTCACCCTCTATCGGCGCAACGGTTGCCCCGAGTTCTGCTTCCGGTTCTGCGGAGAGTACATTGCGACCCGAGACGACTTGGGCCTGCCACCCAAGCTGGACGAACTGGTGCGCCGCCCCAACGGGCTGGTGTTGATCACCGGGCCGAGCGGCTCGGGCAAGACCACCACCTTAAACTATCTGGTGGACCTGATTAACCGGGAGCGACGGTGCAAAATCGTCACCATCGAGGATCCGATCGAGTTCGTGCACCATAACAAACGCGCCATCGTCGTGCAGCAGGAGGTGCTGACCGACACCCATTCGTTCAACCGCGCCCTGATCCATGTCCTGCGCCAAGACCCCGACGTGATTGTCATCGGTGAAATCCGCGAACCGGAGGCGGTCGGCACCGCGTTGAACGCGGCGGAAACGGGGCACTTGGTGTTGGCCACCATGCATTCGCCCAATGTGGTGCACGCCCTGGAACGAATCATCGGCGTCTGCGAAGCTCCAGGCCAGCGCCAGATCGTGCTGCAATTGGCCAGCTCCCTGGTGGCGGTCATCTACCAGGAGTTGGTCCCCGGCGTCGACGGCGTGCGGCGCGCCCTCGCCTACGAACTGCTCGTCGCCAACAGCGCCGTCCGCAATGTCATCCGCGAGAACCAGCTTCACATGCTCGAGACCATTATCCAAACCGGCGGCCGGGACGGCATGGTCCTGCTCGATGCCTGCCTGCACGATCTGTACTGTCGCTGCGCCATCAGCTACGACGTCGCCCTGAGCCGGGTGCGGCACCCCGATCGCATCGCCAAACGCGGCGGCTAAACGGCCCTCCCAGCCGGCCAACCTTGTCTCCAATGAGCTTGTGGGAAATCGTGCGCAACGGGATGCCCCTCGCCGCGCTCGCGGTCGTGGCGCTGTGGGTCATGGTCAAATGGTGGAAGCGCAGCGACGACCGCGCCGCCCTTTTCATTCGTTGGTTGTTGACGGTGGGGGTGTTCGCCTTCCTGGCCTTGATGGTCGGCCCGCTGGTCAAGCGCATGGACCAGAGCGATCCCAGCGCCGCAATGGCCGTCCCCCTGGCCGCCTTGGCCGGCATGGTCCTCGCCCTGGTCTGGGTCCCCAGCATCGTCGAGGCCGCCGGCCGACACTTGGGCCGACTCTACGACGGCGGCACCGCCGCGCCGGAACCGGAACCTAGTTTCTCGGTGGCGGAAGCCCGGCGCAAGTTGGGGCGGTACGCCGAGGCCATCGCCGAGATCCGCCAACAACTCGAGCTGTTCCCCACCGACTTCCGCCTCTGGCTGATGTTGGCCGAAATCCAGGCCGAGGACCTGCGCGACGTCGAGGGCGCCGCCGCCTCGATCGAGCATCTCCTCCAACAACCCGACCACGCCCCCAAGAACCTCGCCTATGCCCTCAGCCGATTGGCCGACTGGCACCTCAAGTATCGCCGCGACCCCGAATCGGCCCGCCGCACCCTCGAACGAATCCCGACCCTGTTCCCCGACTCGCCGGAGGCCCATTTCGCCCACCAACGCCTCGCTCACCTCGCCACCGCGGAACGCTTGATCGCCCGCGACGCCCCCGAACCTTTGGCCGTGCCGCATTCCGACGAGCGCCTCGGCCTGCGCGCGGATTTCACCGGGCTCAAGCCCGCCCCAGTCGACCCCCGCGCCAAGGCCGCAGAACTCGTCCACCAACTCGATCTGCATCCAGCCGACAACCAGACCCGCGAGGACCTCGCCCTGCTCTATGCCAGCGAGTTCCACCGACTCGACCTGGCGACTGCCGAATTCGAGCAGTTGCTCGCTCAACCCCATGCGCCCCCAGGACGCGTGGTTCACTGGCTCAACCTCCTTGCCGAAACCCAGCTTAAGGAAACGGGCGAGCCCGCCCTGGCGCGCCAAACCCTGCGACGAATCATCGATCGCTACCCGGGCAGCGCCGCCGCTGCGACAGCCGCCCGTCGCCTCGCCCTGCTGGGTAAACAGGCCCGACCCCAACGCGAAAGCCAGCCCATCAAACTCGCCCCCGCCGATCCGCGCCTGGGCCTCAAACTCACACCCAAACCCAAGCGAGATCCGTCCGAGAGCCCGCCCGGCTGACGAGAGCTCGGGGTAGGGGACAGCGTGCCGGTAACCCCCGGTAGGGCGCGCACTCCGCTGCGCGCCGCAAATCGCTGTGCACACGGGACGCCGCGCTGCCGCGGGCGAGACGCCCGCGCTCCGTTCGAGAATGCCTGCCCGGTAGGGTGCGCACTCCGCTGCGCGCCGCAAGTCGCTGTGCACACGGGACGCCGCGCTGCCGCGGGCGAGACGCCCGCGCTCCGTTCGAGAATGCCTGCCCGGTAGGGCGCGCACTCCGCTGCGCGCCGCAAGTCGCTGTGCACACGGGACGCCGCGCTGCCGCGGGCGAGACGCCCGCGC
>VHCO01000011.1 GCA_016871715.1 Verrucomicrobiota bacterium | reverse complement strand
TCATCCGCGGTAGGGCACGCAGTCCTCTGCGCGCCGGACGATGATCGTCCCCGTTGGCCGTCCTCGGCGGCGTGCTGGGACAGCCCGCCCTACCTTCCGGTCATCCGCGGTACTACCTTCCGGTCATCCGCGGTAGGGCGCGCAGTCCTCTGCGCGCCGGACGATGACCATCCACGAGGTCTCCTCGGTACGGAATCAATCGCCCGAGCGCACGCGGAAAAACCGCTGGGTTCCCGCCTCGAGGGGAAGGTACCAGTCCGTCTCGGGAAACACGCCGGTGCGGTTGGTGACGTGCTCGATCAGGGCCTGGGGGTCGGTCCCCCGGAAAACATGGTAGCCGCGGTCGGGTAGCCCGGGCCAACTCAGCCGCAGGAACCGGTCGTCCCAGCGGGAGAAATCGAGCCGGAAAGGCCGATCGTCGACCAGCGGGTGCGTGCCTTGGATCTGTTCGCGCATGTTCGAGTACCCGTCACCGTCGGGATCGTCCGCCGGTCCGAAGTCCAGCTTCCCGAGCTGGGCTAACTCCCAGTCGTCATCCAGACCGTCGCGGTCGGCGTCGCGAATCGGGACGCCCTGGACGGTCAACTCGAGCTCGATCAGTCGGCCCACGGCGCCTTGCCGCTCGTCGCTGACTTCGACTTCCCAAGTGCCGGCGCTGGACTCGTAGAAGTGGTGAACGGTGTAGTAGTCCCACTCGTCGAGGGGCGACCAGAGGTCTTCGTTGTAGTGTTGCAGGATGCTTCGCGTGCCACTCGGGGAGCGGAGCGTGATGCGCACGTCGGCGCGGCGCGGATGCGAGGCGATGACCCGCAAGCGGACATGCTCGCAGAGCAGGGTGTTGGTCACCGCGATGGGCACGCGCAGGCTTTCGAGTCGAATCTGGGCGCGTGCCTCCGGCACTTGTTGCAGCACGTCGCGTAGCCGTTCGCCTTCGGTCTGGCTGATGAAGACCGCCGGCAAGGGTAGCAAATGTATGTCCGCGCCGTTCATATACAGGCGCTGCGTCGCGTCGGCGTGGTTGTACACGACGGCGAACGCCGCCCCAGCGGCAGCGGCATGTTGCAGCTTCTTCGCGAAGTAGTTTCCCCCACGTTGAATCAAAGCCGCCTTCTGGCTGAGGTCGATGCCGATCGGCGCCAGGGCCTGCCCCACATCCAGCATGGGTAGAACGGCGGTCGCCTCGTCCGGGTGCGGCCCATCTCGCGGCGCGGCCGGAATAGACTGCATGTCGACCGGGATCCGGCTGCCCGTGATCAAGACCCGCAAGCCGTCGTCGGGGATCGCCACGCCCGAGGTCGTCCGCACGGAGTGGCTCGCCAGCGCCGGCCGGGTGCGCCACGCCCGGGCCAGTGCCACCGCCTCGCCGGCATCGGGCACACCGAAACCGGCGTTATGACTGACGGCGAGGCCCGCTCCGTTGCGTCGCAAGTCTGGATCCGCGGGATCGAGCTGCCGGGCCGACCAAATCAGGATCTGTTGCACGTCGCGATAGGTGAGCTGCGGATTCGCCGCGAGCATTAACGCGCATAACCCGGCGATCTGGGGGGCTGAGCCCGAGGTGCCGGTGAAACCGGTTGCGCCGTGGGCGTAGTCCCCGAGGCCCCCGCTCACATCCACCGTGTAGCCTAAGGACCCCTGACGATCCGTCGTGAACAAGGTCGGGTAATTCGTCCGGCCGCCCTCGGCGGTGTCGACGCCCTCGTCGCCGCTGAACGCGGCCACCAAGACGTTCGCCCCCGGGGTGCTATAGCTAGCGATCTGTCCGTTGGCCCGAACGGCGCCCACCGCGATCACCCGCGGGTCCTGGGCGTACCCGTCGTCGTTGCCGTCGTTCCCATCGATCCGCTCGTTACCGGACGAGCGCACGATCACGACGCCCAAGCCGCTGCGCCCGAGCAGGACCGCGTTATCCAGCGCTTGGTTCTCGAGCGCTCCCAGGGTCAACTGTTCAACGCCGGCGTTGCCCCAACTGTGGTTCTGCACGGCCACCGTGTCCGACCGATACTGGAACATCTCCGCCGCTCGTTCTTCGTCCACCAGTTCGTCGTTGTTGTCAAAGACGATCCAACTGGCGAGCCTGGCTTGAGGCGCGACGCCAACGACGCCCCGGCGGTTGTCTCCAACGGCGGCCAGCAAACCGGCCACCGCCGTTCCGTGGATATTCCAGGTGCGCGCCGGTTCGCCGTTGGGCAAGGCCGTGACGAAATTGAAGTGCAAGCCGGCGGCCTGGTTCACCGCCAGGTCCGGGTGCCGCAACTCGACGCCGTCGTCGCCCATCGCGACGATCACCCCGGCGCCACGCGTGACCGGCCACGCCGCTCGCACGTTGAGGTCGAACCCGAGGGCAGCGGCCGTGTTCGTGTGGCGGTTCTCCAGGTGCCATTGGCCAGTGAAGTATGGATCGTTTGGCCGCGGTCCGTAGGGTCGGTGCAATCGCACGGGGCGCCTCCGCACGGGGTGACTGATGCGCACGCCCGGCTGCGTCGCTAACCAAGCCGCCCCTTCGACAGCCTCGACCGCACTGGCAGCCTCGAGCACCAACAGGTTCGAGGTCACCACCCGATCCAACCGCAGCGCCGTGCTGGCCAGCAGCTCTCGCAGCCTTCCAGGCCCTTCCAGGCCCAACACCACCCGCGAGCCGAATTCAACGGCCGGTCCAGCGCCCGGGATGGGCCAACCCTCGAGCCGGGATGCCCCAGCTCTGCCAGACCACTCCGCGCCTGGCCAGGACTCGAAGAGATAGCTGGACCGACGGGGCTCGCGGAACTCGAACCGGCGGCTCGTCGAGCCGGCGTGACTATCAAGGCTGACCAACCCGATCGCGAGCGTGACCCAAGCGAACCGACGCGCCTGCAGCCGCCAACTTTCAGGGGTGCCCATCGACGTCCCAGAGAGGCAGCTTGCGTGCCAAAGCCCGCCCTCCCGAGGACGAGATCGGCGGAGGCTGGACGCAACCGAAGATGCCTTCGTTCACGCGAGCGGGGGAAGTTCACGCGCCGGCTCCACGGCCGGCGCGCTCCTCTGCGAAGTCGCGCGTGAGCTGTTCGAGCCACCGGGCTTGGACCGGGAACAGATGGGTCTCCTCGACTTTCTGCCGGCTGAGGGCGGCTTCCTCGAGCCGGCCGAGCCGCCAGAGGACCTCGAACTGGGTCAAGTGGAACTGCGTGGCGTCGGCAGGGGCCAACTGGGCGGGATCGACCTTGAGGAGGAACTGTTCCGCCTCGGCATAGCGGCGGTTCATGAGGAGCGCCTCGGCGTGGTTCATGACTACGGAGGCGTTGTCCGCGTGCTTCTGCACCAAGTCCGCCGTGTAACGAAGGGCCTCCTCCGGGTTGCGCCGGTAAAGCAGCAGCATGGCCGCGTAATTGTTGACGTTGTTCGGATCCTCCGGCCGGAGTTGATACAACTTCACGGCCGCGTCCCATAGATAATCGTCTTCCTTGAGTTGCACGGCGCATTGGACCAGGAGCCTCAGATAGCCGGGGTCCTCGCCCAGTTCCTCACGTCTCGGCAGCAAGACGGACTTCGCCAAGTCGACTCGACCCAGACTCAGAAAACCCTCACCCACGTGCAGCGCAAGCCGCGCGTCCAGTCCACCGTAGGCCACCGCCTTCTGGAGCGCCTCCTGAGCCAGTTCCGAACGCCCTTGCCGGTGATCAGCCAGGCCCTCGAGGAAGTAGCTGAACGCCCCGAGCGGTTCCATCTTTTGCGGATCGAGCCGCATCTCGAGTGCCAAGGACCTGAGTTCGTCCCAGCGGCCGGCCCGGGCCAGCAACTCAGCGTGGAGCATCAGCAAATCGGCGCTCCAAACCACGTTCGGCGTATACCGTTTCAGAAGGCGCTCGGCTTCCTCCCAAAGGCCGAGCCGCGATTGCACCGTGGCCAACAGGTAGATGTCCAGGGCGCCGTCGGGCACCAGGTTCGCCTTCGCCGCCAACTCTTGCGCCTCAGCCGCCTTCCCTTCTGAGGCAAGCAATAACCAAAAGGCGGCATGATGACGCACCTTCGCCCGACCCAAATCCACCAGTCCGTCCAGAATTGTACGGGCGGCTTCGATGTCGCGCGTGGCGATGTGGACGCCGAACGCAAGATCGGTAGCCAATCCCTCGGTCGCCGCCGCGGCGCGTGCCGCCTGCAACTGCTCCCAAGCTGACCGCTGCTTTTCATCGGGGCCCCAGCCGGCCAAATACGCCAAGCCGTAGTAATGGAATACCTCGACGCTGCCCGGGCGGAGAGTCGGCGCGCGGCTCGAGGCCGCCGTCTGCTCGATCGTGGTGCGCAGCGTCTCGTTGGTCCGGATGCGCTCGACGAACTCCCCCGCTCGACCTGCGTTGAACAGCGACATCAAATACAATCGCTCGAGCGGCTCGGTCAGTTCCGACCGGTGCGCATCCAGCAGACTGGCGGCGCGGAATCCTTCTCCACAGTCCAGCCAGGCCTGCGCCACGACGGCCAGATCGCTTGCATTGGTTTGAGTCAAACGCAGCAGCCACCAACCCGCTTCGAGCGAGGCGCCGGCCGTTTCGGACGGATCGGGCAGTGCCGACACGCTCTGTAACAGGCTCCGTAATAGGTCCGGGTCGGCCGGCCGGTTGCCACAAGCGCTCTTCCACGCCAGATGCGCGTCCTCGTATCGCCCGGCAGCCGCAGCCCGCTGCGCGCTCCGCTCGAGTGACCAGGCTTGGATCTTGTCCAACAGGCTGGTCCGAATCTCCGGCGTGAACCCGGGAGGCGTAGACCGCCACAGCCTCGGGAACAGCGCCAGGCCGCCCAGAGCGCTCGCACAGAGCAAGACAACGGCCAACCGTAGCCAGACGCTGGCAATCAGTAGTTGCACCAGCGGCCAGCCTTGGAAACGCCGAGTGAGGCTGCGCTTAGTCAGCCCCTCCCGCAGTTCACTGAGGAGAAAACGAATCCGTTTCGAGTTCATGCAGCGACGCCATCATGCGGAACCACCGCCAAAACGCCAGCCCCTTGCTGGCCTGCAACATAAAAAATCCAGTGCTGGTTTGGCCCCAGCACTGGATTGACGATAAGCGAAGCGCCGGCTACGAATTCGACTGGTCCGAAGCTCGGCGGCTGCCCCAAATACTACTGCTATCCGCGAAGGCGGCGATAGGCCACGAACCCGAGCAGACCCAGGCCCGCCAGCATCGCGTATTCGTGCGGCTCAGGAATGAGTTGGCCACGGATCGCACCGTCAGGAAGACCACTGGTGTGGACCTGAACATAGTACCCACCGGAATTCAGGCGAACCAGGTCGCTCAGCGTGCCACTCCAGGAGAACGTGCCAGCGGTGCCTGAGCCGTCCAACGCAGGGGTGAGTGTGTGGACGATGGGACCTGTCAACCCGGGATAACCTTCGTGAATATGCATGCCCGTAACAGGCGTTGACAACCCACCGAACCCACCGCTCAGGAGCGAGCCTATGCCGGTAGCCGGGTCAAAAGTGAAGAATCCAGCGCCGGTCGCCGTGGGATGGCCAGGACCAGGAACGACTTGAGGGCCGCTGATGGTGATTGTGTACGTTACGGTGGCAGCATGCGAAATAGCAGCGGCGACATTAACGCTGTAAGTACGGCAAGTTTTTTCATAGTGTGTTGTCGATTTCGTTCTACAATTTCGTTTATTGTCGGCGCCAGTTATGTCGGAGAGAGACTTGCAGGTCAAGTACTTTTTGATTTTTTTTTGCGCCCAGCCCAGCCTGAATCCCCCACGCCGCAACGATCGGACCTGCCCCGAGCGCTAATGCCCGACCAGCCGAGGAGTCCTTGCACATCAAGCCATTGGATAGCAACCGATTACAACCGAAGCGGCTTCTTGAAGGCCCCGACCTCAGGCTACACACTCGACAGATCCACACTGCGTCGGCCACACTCACCGTCATGGCGATTTCCACCGCCCAATACGCCCGGATGCGAGCGCGACTCGAAAGTCCGCGTGCTCGCGACCGCGGTTCAGCAGTGGAAGCGCCGGTGGGCTCCAACCCCAGCCGCAGACCCGTTCCAATCGCGCGCGTGATCCTGGGCGTGGACCCGTCGCTGCGCGGGACGGGGCATGGCGTCATTCAGTTCTCTGGCGGTGGCGCGCGGGCCTTGGCCTACGGCGTGATCAAGTGTCCCGCAAATTGGTTGCGCTCCCGTTGTCTGGCGCGGCTCACCACCGAGACACGCGACTTGGTCCGTGCGCACCAGCCCACGCACTGCGTGGTCGAGGGACTCTTCTACGCCCAGAACCTGCGGACCGCCCTGATCTTGGGCGAGGCGCGCGGGGCGATTCTGGCGGCGCTCGCGGAAGCCGGTGTCGACATCTACGAGTTGGCGCCGCGCAAGGTGAAACAGGCCGTCGTGGGCTACGGCGCCGCCCAGAAGAGCGCGGTGGCCAAGATGGTGCAACGCCTCTTGGGTTTGAAAGAGCCGCCCGAACCCGATGCCGCAGACGCCTTGGCGTTGGCCTGGGCGTTCGCGCAGGAGACGCGTGGGGCTGGACTCACGGCGCCGCCGCAACTCTGATCCTATGATCACGTTCCTCCAAGGCCGGTTAGTCGAGGCCCTGCCGACGCAGGTGACCGTCGAAGTGCACGGCCTCGGCTACGAAGTCCTGATCCCCTTGTCATCCTTCGACAAGCTGCCGGCGATCGGAGGCGAAGTGCGGCTGCTCACCCACCTCTCGATCCGCGAGGATGCCCACGTCTTGTACGGATTCATGACCGCCGCCGAGCGCGATCTCTTTCGCCTGATGATCGCGCATGTGACCGGCATCGGGCCCAAGATCGCTCTCAACGTCCTCAGCGGGATGAACCCCACGAGCTTCCGCGGCGCCGTGGCCAACAACGACGTCAAAGCCCTCTCCCGTATCAGCGGCGTGGGCAAGAAAACCGCCGAGCGAATCGTCGTCGAGCTGCGAGACAAACTCGGCCCCGCCGCGGCTTGGGAGGCGAGCAGCGCCCAGCACGCCCTCTCGGCCGAAGACCAACGCATCAACGATGCCGCGCTGGCCTTGGTCGCCCTTGGCTTCAAGCCCGCCGAAGCCCATACCGCCGTGCGTGCCGCTCAGACCCTGCTCGGCAAACAAGCCACCGTCGAAGAACTGGTCCGGGCCGCCCTCAAGCAGGGCACTTGATGCCTGAAACCGCCCCTCAGCCGGCCCGGCGCAGCTCCGGAATCGTCACGCCCCAAGCCCCGACCCCGGCAGGGCGGCTGGCGGCGCGGCTGATCCAGACCTTGGTGCGCGCGGTGGGCGGCACGTTGCGATATGCTTGGGCGCCACCGGCCGCGGCGAAAGCCGCTTTGATGGCCGGTCCCGTCATTTTTGCCATCTGGCATAATCGCCTCGCCTTGTCGCTGTTGCTCTACCGCCGCTACGTCGTTCGCCAACTCCCAAACCGGCGCATGGCGGCCCTGGTTAGCGCCAGCCGCGACGGCGGCATGCTGGCGCACGTGTTGGAACTCTTCGAGGTGCAGCCCGTGCGCGGCTCGAGTAGCCGGCGCGGTCCCCAAGCACTCCTCGAGCTGACGTCTTGGGCTGAGCGCGGCTACGACCTCGCCATCACCCCCGACGGGCCGCGCGGCCCGCGCTACGTCGTGCAAAACGGTGTCGTGGCCGTGGCGCAAACTACCGGGCTGCCGATCCTCCCCGTCAGTGTGCATCTGCCCTGGAAACACCTACTTCGTAGTTGGGATCGTTTCCAAGTTCCCCTCCCCTTCGGGCGCTGCCGCGTCAGCTTCGGCGAGGTTGTCCGCGTCCCGCGCGAGACCGGGGACGCTGAACGCGAGAGCCTGCGCCGCCTGCTCGAGGATCGCCTGCGCGCGATCACCCAGGACTGACCTCCCGGGCTATGGGAATTGCTCGACGACCACTTTGAGGGAGCTGGGCGTGGGGTGCGCGGCCAACCGTACCGCCTCCGCCGTCTGTTCGAGGGGGAAGCGGTGCGTGATGAGGGACCGCACATCCAAGCGGCGCTGGAACACCAACCGGGCCACCTCCTCCTGGAGCGTCACGTCGGACGAGTAGCTACCGATAAGGTCCTTCTCATCCACGCATACCTGGGCCAGGTCCACCTGGGCGCAACTGCCGCGCCGAGTGTGCGCGAACAGGAGCACCTGACCGGCGCCGCGCACCCAAGCCAACGCCTGCTGCACCAGCTCATCCGACGGCACTGCGAGAACCGCGGCGTCCAGGCCGCGACCCCGCGTCCAACGCTCGATCCGCTCGGCCCCGCGCGGATCGTCCGCCCGGACGACCTGCGTGGCGCCCCAGTGGCGAGCGCATTCGAGCCGCGCGTTCATGAGGTCGGTCGCCAGGACGCGGACGCCGGCCAGTGCCAGCAACCCCGTGAACATCAATCCAATGGGCCCTTGGCCCGCCACCAACACGCAGTCCCCCCGCTGCACGGTCAGCCGGCGCACGGCCTTGAGCGCCGTGTTCACCGGTTCGAGCATCGCCCCCTCGAGCAACGTGTTGCGCAGCGGGATCTTCACCACCCCAGGCAACACGAACGACCTGACCCGCACATACTGAGCGTAGCCGCCCCCGGCCGGTTCGTAGCCGGCGGTGATGCCGGTGCGCTTGTACGTGGCGCACTGCGCGTAGGCACGGTGCCGACAGGCGTGGCACTGGCGGCAGGGTACATGATGATGCAACGCCACGCGGTCGCCCAGCCCGAAACCACGGACCCGCGCCCCCACCCTAACAATCACCCCGGCCGTTTCGTGCCCAAACACCCGCGGTGGCGACACGGTCCCGTGCTGGATCTTCTTGATGTCGGTGGGGCAAACCCCACACGCCGCCACCCGCACCAACAGGTCCGCCGGACCAATGCGCGGCACCGGCAGCGTCTCGACCCTGAGATCGTTTGCGCCGCGGTAAACCACCGCCTGCATGGTCTTGGGCACCGCTCCCGTCGCCGTCACCGGCCACGTCATAGCGCAACGAGACCCGGAACGGAAGGCCGAACCTCCCGCCCGCCCCAGCCGGTCATCGGGCTTGTCATCTGGCGTCCCGGAGGTATCATGCGAGACCGTGAAAGTTAAGCTGGGGTTGCCCATCCTGTTGATGGTGATCTTCGCGCTGACCCGTGTGCCCGGCCTCATGCCGCAGAACTTCAGCGCGGTGTACGCGTTGCTCTTTTGTGCGGGCGTCTATTTCGCCGGACGCCTGGCGTGGTGGCTGCCCCTCGGCACACTCCTGGTGACCGACTTGCTCCTCAATTGGCACTATGGCGCCCAGTTGCTCCGGATCGAGATGCTCGGCAACTACCTCGCCTATCTCGGCTTGATTGGCCTGGGTCGGTGCTTCAACCGCAAGAGCGGTTTCCTGGCCTTGCTCGGCGGTGGCGTGCTCGGCGCCGTCTTGTTCTATCTCGTCACCAACACCATGTCCTGGCTCCACGACCCGGCCTATGCCAAGACATTGGCCGGGTGGATCCAGGCCCTCACGGTGGGCACACCGGGTTTTCCGCACACCTGGCAGTTCTTCCGTAACACGCTGCTGAGCGGCGGGCTCTTTACCGGGCTCTTCGCCGGGGCCATGAAACTCAGCGAGGCGCTCGATCCCCAGTCCGACGAGGAAGCTGAATCTGCCGAAGAACCGGACGAGGCCGGCGAACCGGACGAGGCCAAGGCTTAGGCAAGGGGCCATGCCCAAGATCGGACTCATCTCGGACACCCACAACTACCTCGACCCGCAAGCCCCAGCTCTCTTCGCCGGGGTGGAACATATCGTGCATGCTGGCGACGTTGGCCTGCCTGCCGTGCTTCGGGAACTGGAGCGCATCGCGCCCGTGACCGCCGTCAACGGGAACACCGACGTGGGTTTGCCCTGCCGCGACACCGAAGTCGTCGAGTTGTGCGGCAAGAAGTTCTTGGTCCAACACATCGTCGATCCCCACCGGCTCACCGAGGCTGTGCGGCGCCGGATCCGCCGCGAGGCGCCCGCCGTGGTGGTCTTCGGACACACGCATCAACCCTTCGCGGAACGCATCGACGGGGTCTGGTTCCTGAACCCGGGCTCGGCAGGCAAGCCCCGCTTCGGCCAACCCCGCACCGCCGCGGTACTACATATTGAACCAGACAACCTCCGCGTCGAGTTCCACGAACTGCGCGATCCCCGACCCGCATGAACCCCTACCCTTCCCTCCCCCTTGTCACACTGGCTTGCCTCCTGGTGAGCCTCGCCCTTCCCCACCCCGCTCAGGCCGCCGCCGCCACACGCCCCAACATCGTGTTCATCCTCGCCGACGATCTCGGGTACACCGACCTGGGTTGTTTTGGGAGTCGGTACTACGAGACGCCCAACCTGGACCGCATGGCAGCCCAGGGCATGAAGTTCACCAGCGGTTACACCAGCGGCCCCAACTGCCAGCCCACCCGTGCCGCCCTCATGAGCGGGCAGTACAGTCCCCGCACCGGCGTCTATACCGTCGGTCACATCGACCGGTTCAACTGGGCCAGCCGACCCCTCCGGCCGGTGGACAATGTGGTCAAGCTCGCCCCGGCGAAGATTACCGTGGCGGAGGCGCTCAAGGCAGCCGGTTACGCCACCGGCATGTTCGGCAAGTGGCACCTGGGCGAAGACCCCGCCCATCATCCGCTCGCACAGGGTTTCGACGAGGCCGTCGTGTCCATGGGCGCCCACTTCGCCTTCTCCACCAACCCCAAAGTGGCTTGCCCGGACGGCGTTTACCTGGCGGATTTCCTCACGGACCAGGCCGTGGACTTCATCCGCCGGCGGCAGGCCGGGCCGTTTTTCCTTTATCTCTCGCACTTCGCCGTGCACTCGCCGCACCACGCCAAACCGAACTGGATCCAGCATTTCAAACCCAAGCCGACCGCCGGCGGCCATGACGATCCGCGTTACGCCGGCATGATCGCCAGTGTGGACGAGAGCGTCGGCCGGGTCTTGAACCTGCTGGACGAACTCAAGCTCAGCCGCCAGACCTTGGTCGTGTTCTCGAGCGACAATGGCGGCGTCGGCGGCTACGAACGCGAGGGCATCCGGGGCGGCAGCATCACCGACAACGCCCCCCTGCAAGGCGGCAAAGGCATGCTCTATGAAGGCGGCATCCGCGTCCCGTACCTGTTCCGTTGGGCGGGACGCATCGCCCCAGGCACGATCTGCGATCAGCCGATCGACAGCGTGGACCTCTACCCCACCCTGCTCGCCGTCGCCGGCGCCCAACCGCCCACGGATTACCCGCTCGACGGCGCCAGCTACCTCGACTGGCTGACCGGCTCGAACCCGGTGCCCCGCCGACCCTTGTTCTGGCATTTCCCAGGCTACCTCGGCGCCGGCGGTGGCACTTGGCGCACCACGCCCGCCAGCGCGATCCGAGACGGCGACTGGAAGCTTCTGGAGTTTTTCGAGGACGGCCAGTTGGAGTTGTACAACTTGCGGGAAGACATCGGTGAACGCTCCAACCTCGCCGGCTCGCACCCGGCCAAGTCGAAGGAGCTGCACGCCCGGCTCTCGGCCTGGCGCAGGGCCATCCAGGCCCCCTTGCCCACCCCAAATCCAGGATTCACACCCGGCTCGCCCCAGGTCGCCCCGTAACGGATCGCCCCCACCCATCCGGGCGCGCTTCTTCTGCAATCGACACTCGGGGCTGTCGGACTCGCCCCTCTTGGCGCGCCGAGTGGGGGGACACAAATTCGCGTGACCCCAGCGTGGCGGGTGGCGTAGCCTGCCCGTGGAAGATGGAGCGCGAGATGGCCGATCGGTGGTTGGAGCGAAGCATCCTGGGGACCGTACTGGTGATGCTCGTCTTTGCGGCTTTGGCCACCGGCGCGGTGCGGCCCCAGGACTTCGTGGTGGTTCAGGGGCTTTTGGTTGTGGCCACGGGCTTGTGGATCGTCCGCTTCTGGGTGAACCCTAGCCACCGCATCCAATGGACACCGCCGTGCTGGGCGGTGATCGCCTTCGTCGGTTATGCCCTCGTCCGTTACCACCAGGCCGATGTCGAGTACGTGGCCCGCCAAGAGTCGATTCGGATCCTCGTCTACGCCTGGCTGTTCTTCATCGTCTTGAACAACCTGCACCGCCAGCAAACCACGCAGGTCTTGGTCGCCGTTCTGCTCGGCGTTGGCATGCTCATCGCCGTCTATGCCGTCGCTCAATTCCTCACCCGCTCGAACCACGTCTGGCACTTCGTCAAGCCGCCCCAGTACGCCGGTCGCGGTTCCGGCACGTTCATCTGCCCCAATCACCTCGCGGGCTTCCTCGAACTCCTCGTGCCCCTCGCGCTGGCCGCCCTGTTCCTAAGCCGCGCCCGGGCCTTAGCCCGCATCCTATACGCCTACGTCGCCTTGGTGATGCTCGCGGGTATCGGCGTCAGCATCTCCCGCGGCGGTTGGCTGGCCACCGCCGTTGCGCTAGCCGCCCTGTTCGCCGTCCTGATCCAGTACCGCCAACACCGGCGCACCGCCCTTGGCGTGCTCGTGGCGATTCTGGTCGGGTTGGGCCTGTTCCTCAAGAAGAGCGACCGCCCCATGAAACGGCTCCAAGACACGCTCGCCGAGGGGCAACTGGACTCGGGCTTGGTGCGCCCGGAGTTGTGGAAGGCGGCGGGACGCATGTGGCGCGACCACCTTTGGTGGGGCGTTGGTCCCGCCCATTTCGACGTCCGCTACCCCGCCTACCGCACCCAACATGTCCAGAGCCGGCCGCTCTGGGTGCATAACGATTACCTAAACGCCCTCGTCGACTGGGGCGTGGCCGGGGGAGCCATCATCGGCGCTTTCTTGGTCGCCCTGGCCTGGGGCGCCGGCCGGACGTGGAAATATGTCCAGCGCGGCACCAACGACCTTAACCCCAAAGGCAGCGACCGCTCGGCCCACGTCCTGGGCGCGTGTGCCAGCCTATTGGCGCTGCTGGTCCATTCGGTCGTCGATTTCAACATGCAAGTGCCCGCCAACGCCATGCTGACCGTCACGCTCATGGCCAGCCTTAGCAGTCACTTGCGCTTCGCCACCAACCGATACTGGGTCAGGCCCCACTCGATGGGTCGGCTCCTGGCCACCCTGCTCGGCGGCCTCGCCTGCTACTACCTGGCCGCCCAAACAAGCCAACGCCACCGAGAACTCTCCCTCAGCCTCACATCGAGCCGCGCAGAAACCTGGCGGGAATGGGTTGCCCGACTCGAAGCCGCCCACGCCGTCGAGCCCCAAAACCCGGACACCACCTACAGCCTGGGTGAGGCCTATCGGCTCCAGAGTTGGGAAGGCAACGACGATTGGGAGGCACTGGCCGCGGCCGCCATGCGCTGGTTCGACCTTGGCATGCGGCTTAACCCCTATGACCCCTACAATCCCCTCCGCTACGGTATGTGCCTGGATTGGCTCAAACGGCACGCCCAAGCCGATGTCTTCTTCACTTGGGCCTGGCGGCTAGACCCCAAGAATTATTACGTCTCCGCTCTGCGCGGCTGGCATTACCTGCAAGCCGGGGACCTGGCCGCCGCTCGCCAGTGGCTCGAGCACTCGCGCGAACTCAAAGCCTACGATAACCAAGTAGCCAACACCTACCTAACCATCGTCCTTGAGCGGCTCGCGCACAGAGATACCAGCCCGCCATCCACCCCTCCCGCGCCTGACCGATAGAACCTCATAGACGCCAGGCCAGTTCGGAGCGCGGGCGTCTTGCCCGTTGATTCATAGGGACGGGGCCCAAGTGGAGCGCGGGCATCTTGCCCGCGCGCTCGGCACTACCGCTCTCGGTCCAGGAAAGACAGATCCGTATCGATCGGCCGCTCGAGACTCCGTTGTTCCTCGACGTACTTGAGCAGTTCAACGTCATCCTCAATGGCCAAGCGCTCCGCCAACGCGCGGGCGTCGGGGAAGTGTTGCTGGCCAACCCGCCAAGCGGCGCGCGCCTCTGCGTACGCCTTGGCCTTGGTCAGGGCATCGCCCAAAGCGACGTGTGGCCGCAGATAATACGGCTTGGCAGCCCCCCCGCCCTCGCGCGCCTGGAGCTCGAGACAACGCCGCAAGTCCGCCGCGGCATCGTCCGAGTGGCGCAGGGCGCGCGGCCAATGCAGATGATTCATGCCCCGGGTGTAGTACCCGACCCAAGACTCGGGCTCGCGTTCGAGATAGGCGTCGAGTTGATCGAGGGATTTGCGGGCGAGCGTGCCTTTGCTCACGATCGCCGCCATGCCGCCGCAAGTGGGGATCTTATCCACCAACGCGCAGGCTAACTCGAGGCGCGCCCGCTGCTGGGTAGCCGGATGAACGATCAGACTCTCGAAGAACTTGATCGCCCGATCCTGCTGGCCGTAGTCCGCGCAGCGAGCACGGTAACTGCTGGCGATCTTGTACCCCGCCAGCGAGCCCCTCAACTCGCCCTCCATCTCGGTCAGCAACCGGTCGAGCTCGGCCGCAGACATGGCCGGAACCGCCCGCTGGGGCGCGCTCGGGCGAGGCACCCAGGCTTTCGCCGGACCAGTTGATAAGGCCACTTGGCTAGCGTATTGATCGGGGTTCTGCCGGACGGTCAGGACTCGATTGGCAGGAACATTCTCGAGATACTGTAGCCCACCATCGGGCCAGCGGACTTCGAGCAGTTGGACCTGGCGCTCCGGGCCCAAGCCAAAGTGCAGGCGCGGATCGCTCTGGCCAGCATAGCACTTGCCGCCATTATGTTCGCGAATCTGCCGACCGCGAGCAGTCACCGCCGTGACGCGCGCGCCGAGGGCGTCGCGGTTGATGGCCCCGCCCGGACTGGCCTCGAGCCGGACCATGAGCCAGTGGCTCGGGCCCTCGAGGTCGTTACGATACAGGTGCGGCGGTTGATCTTGGTTGGCCACAAACACGTCCAGATCCCCGTCATTGTCGTAGTCGAAACACACCAGGCCACGCCCGTCCCGGTCGCTGTCCAAACCGTAGTCGCGGGCCCGCTCGCTAAAGGCGTAACCGCCCTCGTTGCGCCAAAACCGACTCCTCTCGTAGCCGGAAAAAGACCGATCCCCAATCGTGGGCCAATTGCGGGCGTCGGTGACGTCTTGGCCTTTGACGGTCCAGGAAGCGAGGTCGTACCAGTAGTTGCCTAGGCCGGCGCTGATGAATCCGTTGACCGCTAAAAGGTCCAGGTCCCCGTCGTGGTCGGCATCGAAGAACTTCGCGCCCCAACCCCAGCCGCCATCGTAGGTGCCCGTCTCCAGGGAGATGTCCGTAAAGGTGAGCTGTCCCGCGGCGTCGAGACCGTTGTTGTGCCAAAGCATGTTGCCTTCCTGGAGGTACTCAGCCGTCGTGATGTTGGCCACATAGATCTCCAGCCAACCATCGCCGTCCACGTCCCCGAAATCGACGTTCATCCCCTTCTTCGTGTCGTACCCAATCGCCGTGTCCGTCTGGTTCTTGAACCCACCGGCCTGATCGTTCACAAATAACTGGTCGGGCCCGAAGTCGTCCGCCACATACAAATCCGGCCAGCCGTCGTTGTTCAGGTCAGCCGCGCCGACCGCCAGCGTCCAACCCGGATCATCCACACCCAACGCCGCGCCGACTTCGCTGAAGGTCCCGTCCGGGTTCTGGCGATACAGGAAATTGCGGCCGGCGTTGCGAGACTTCTCGAAGTCATCGTGCATGATGCAGGTCGTGTCAAGATGCCACAAGTTAAACGGCGCAAAGTAGTTGCCCACATATAAATCCAGGCGACCGTCCAGGTTGTAATCCAAAAAAACCGCCGCATTGCCGTTGGCCCAATCGGTACCAGGCGTGCCGTCCCGCCGCCGAAACCGCTCCGCTGTCACGTCCGTGAACGTCCCGTCCCCCTCGTTCCGAAAGAGCACATCGTACCCCCACCGCACCACGTACAGATCCGGCCAACCGTCGTTGTCGAAATCGCCCCAGACACAGTCCATGCTCGCCCCCGCCTCGTGGTTGATGTCCGCCACCCCAACCGCCCGCCCCACCTCCATGAAGGTCCCGTCCCCGTTGTTCCGGTACAAGTAATTGGGGTAACCCTTGCACGAACTCGTCACATACAAGTCGAGCCAGCCGTCCCGGTTGAAGTCAGCCGCCGCCGCCGCCGCCCCCACACTGCACACCCACGACATGATGTTGTCGAGTTGCCGATCCAACACCGGCTTCCGATGCCGATGCCCTATGCCCGCCTCCCGAGCCACGTCCACAAAGCCAGCCCCCACACCCACACCGCGCCCGCTCGACGGCGACAACGCCGACGGCGGCAAAGCCGCACCGGCCGTGAGAAAACCCAACACGAGGACGCAACTGACTCGCGCAAACAACCGCCCATCGAGAATGCGCCCGATCAGTCCTAAACTCCTAGCACGCATATGCCGTGTCTCAGTCATCCACCACTCCGCCTCCATCTTCTGCCTCCATATTCGCCGCCGGGCCACCCGGCCCACGCCACGTCCGCCCAGCCCGAGTCCTGCCGCGACCGCTACCGGGCAGCATAAGCGCAAGTGCCTTCTAGTCAAGTTTAGAGAACGTTCTGACACGCCGCACGTCGTAGGTCGTCGGAGCGCCCCAAGCCGCAGGCGAGCCATGGGCCCAGCCCACCCGCTCCCCCCATCGCGCGCCCGTAACGAAACGGAGGGCGCGGAGCGAGGAAGCGAGGCAGGACCCGGGTGCCGAGGTGCCATGGGTGCCACGTGGGGTGTCGATTGAGGTGTCGATTGAGGTTGCAGGCCTAGGGGAACCTGTGGAAGATCCTGTCCTGTCCGGTTTGGCTTCGGGCCGTAGCTCAGCCTGGCTAGAGCACTTGGTTTGGGACCAAGACGTCGCAGGTTCAAATCCTGTCGGCCCGACCATCCCCCCATCCTCACTGCGCCATCTGGTGATTTCCCTTCAGTGCCCCCCGCCGTGTCGAAGGTCTTGTGGTGTCAATTACTTCTTATGTGTCATATTGTGCAGGCCCAGGAGCAGATGGAACTCTCTGTGCCCTCACACGGTATTAGGCTACTCTGTCAACTACTTTTTCTATGTCAAATTGCGCACGCCGACGGCGAGCCCGCTGGATGTTGATTGCCAATGTTGATTGCCAGGTGTGGAAGAAGGGCGCAACTTGGCGTGGTTCTCGCGCTCGCGGCCGGAGTCCTAGCGCTTGTGCTTGCGGCTGAACCGCAGGACCTTCAGACGCGAGTTGCGGATCCTGGCGATAGACCCTGGAGTCGGTGGCGCTTTTTGCGTTAGAGAACATGAACGAGCCTTGGACGACCCTTGCCCCTTCATCGGATTCGAGTGGCGCCAGACCCAGAACCCGACGCGTGCGTTGGTGGCCCGCCGTCCTGGTGCTGGCCCTAGCCGGCCTGGCCGTCGCCTACTTCCGGTCCGTGCCGGAATACTCCCACCAGCAGCACAACCTGCACACAATGCTGGTCGGCCTGGCTGCCGCGGTGGCCCTACTGTTGTGGATCCTGCTGTTCTCCCGGCTTCGCTGGACGGTACGGTGGTCGATCGTGGGCGGGGCGCTTGGCGCGACGGCCGTGGCGGCGGTCCTGTTCGAAATCCGAGGGGTCACGGGCGATCTTCTCCCCATTCTCCGCTTTCGCTGGCAGCGGCCAGCGCCTTTGCCCGCCCAAGCACCACCGCCGAATGCATCGTCCCCGGCGCCACTGGCGGCGGCGTCGCTCAGCGCCGCGTCGGGGTGGCCTCGATCCTTCCCTCAATTCCTAGGACCGGACCGAAACGCCATGCTCCCTTCCGGGCCAAGCCTGGAGCGCGATTGGACAACGCATCCGCCCACACGGCTCTGGCGCCAGCCCATCGGGGCTGCCTGGTCCGCCTTCGCGGTGGCTGACGGTCGTGCGGTGACGCAAGAACAAGACGGCGACGCCGAGCGGGTGGTTTGCTATGAACTGCTCACGGGCAGGGTGCTCTGGGCTCATAGTGACGAAGCCCGGTACGACACCACGCTGGGCGGTGTGGGCCCGCGCGCCACACCGACCATCGCCGGCGATCGAGTCGTGACACTGGGGGCCACAGGGATTCTCAATTGTTTCGCGCTCGCCACGGGGCGACGACACTGGACGAAGGACATCGTCGCAGACAACGAAGCGCGGCTCAACGAGTGGGGCATGGCAGGTTCGCCCTTGGTACTGAACGAGTTGGTGATGGTCAACCCGGGCGGTGACAACGGCCGATCGCTGGTCGCCTATCGCCTCGACGATGGCGGGTTTGTCTGGGGCGACGGCGACGGCCGCGCCAGTTACAGCTCCCCTTTCGCGACCGATCTTGGCGGGGTGCCGCAGGTGCTCATCTTCAACCAGCGCGCGATCCTAGGCCACGACCCGGCCACGGGGCGAGTGCTCTGGCAACATCCCTGGCCGTCCAGCCATCCGCACGCGGCGCTACCCCTCGCGCTCGATGGCGATCGAGTGCTGCTGAGCGCCGGGTATGGCGTGGGCAGTCAACTGCTCCAGGTCCGCCAGGAGAACGGTGGCGGATTCCTCGTCAACCTCCTCTTTAAGACCATTCGGCTCAAGTCCAAGTTCAACAACTTGGTGACTCGAAACGGCTTCGTTTATGGGTTGGACGACGGCATCCTAGCCTGTCTGGATGCCGCCACCGGGGAGCTCATGTGGAAGGAGGGGCGGTACGGCCACGGGCAGTTTCTTCTGGTGCGCGACCTCCTGTTAATCACGGCAGAGAACGGCGAAGTGATCCTGCTCGACCCGGTCCCGATAGGGCGAAGGGAGCTATCCAGATTCGCCGCCCTAACCGGTAAGACCTGGAATCCACCGGCGCTGGCCGGCGACCTGCTCCTGGTGCGCAACGACCGTGAGGCGGCGTGCTACCGCCTGCCGCTGGCGCCGTGATGCGGCCGGTCGATGGGCGGCTGCGGCGGCACGCCCAGTCGAGCACCGCCGCGCCGTCACACTCACGATCGCAACTTTGCCGCTTGCTGCAGCAGCGGGGCAGGGCGGTTCGGGGAAAGCGAAGCGGCGATGGCGATGGCTTAGCGAACTCGGGCTTGGGCAACGCCCAACGGCAGGATCCTGGCAGATCGACAAGCCGCACCGCACAAGGTGCGGGCCAACGACCAAGCGAGGGGGAGACCAAGAAGCACCGAGAAGACTCGCACGCCAACCCCCGGATCTCTCCTCTGTCGCTGTCAATAACTTTATACCCGCCATACCGTCAGTCTGACAGGACAGTGCCAGAGGCCAAAGCCGCCGTGCCAACGCACTGGAGATGGGTCTTTTGACAACCGACATGCTCGGTCAGCCAAGCAGATGAGCAGATGCGGGTTGTCAACGTCTTTTTATCTGGCATGTTGTAAGTGCCAGAGTGCCAAGGCGTCCGAGGCGATGACGTCTACCCGCCACGGCACCGTGGTTATGGAGTATGGAGTGGTCACGGGGGGGAGAGCGAACCGGCGATGGTTTCGAGAACTCGGGCGGGGCCGACGCCCAAGAGCAGGATCCCGGCGATCAACAAGCCGCACAGCGTGCGCGCGGACCAACAGAGGGGAATCGCGCGCTGGTCGCCCGGATCCCGGAAGCAGGCTTCGCGGACGACGGCCAGGTAATAGTAGACGGCAATCGCGGCGTTAATCACGGTGACAATCACTAGGGCCAAATAGCCCTTGGCCAGAGCCGCCTTCAACAACGCTAGCTTGCCGAAAAACCCGACGAAAGGGGGAAGGCCAGCCAAGGCGAACATGCCCACGACCAGGGTCAGCGCCAGGAGGGGCGCTCGCCGGTGCAGGCCGGCGAGTTCCTCGAGGGCGACGTTGGCGCCATCTCGGGAGACATGGGAGATGACGACGAAGCCGGCCAGAACCATGAACAAGTAGCCGACGATGTAATACAGGGCGGCTGTGTAGCCGGCGGTGTCCAGGGCCACAAACCCCACCAAGGCATAGCCAGCATGGGCAATTCCCGAAAACCCGAGCAGACGTTTGAGGTCCTTCTGCTGCAGCGCAATGAGGTTACCGTAGAACATCGAGGCGCCGGCTAGCAGCGCGATCAGCCCGGGCAGGGTCCGATCGTCAGGCGCAGCCAGCGAGGTGAAGCGGACCAAGACCGCCACAGCCCCGACCTTTGGGAGCGAAGCGACGAGGCTAGCAGTCTCGTTCGAGGCGCCTTGGTAAACGTCCGGGGTCCAGAAATGGAACGGGAACACGGCGAGTTTGTAGAACAGCCCGACACAGGTCAGCCCCAGACCCACCATGGCCAAGGGCGACTGGAGGACCGGCCCGAGCTGGGCGGCCATGCCCTGCAACGATGTCGTTCCGGTCAGGCCGAACAGGTAACTCAGGCCGAAGAGCATGATCCCATTGGCGGCGATGCCGAACATGATGTACTTGATGGCAGCCTCCATCTGACTGCGCTGCCCGGCGCGTTCCCGCCGCATCGCCACCAGGAAATACAGGGGGAAGGCGGACAACTCCAGGGCCACCACCAAGGTGATGACCTCGACGCAACTGACTAACATCACCAACCCGCACACGCTCAGCGCCAGGAAGAAGTAATACTCCGGCTTCACGTCGCGCCGGATGTCGGGCAGCTCCCGGCTAGCCAACAAGATCAACAGAAAGCCGACCGTCAACGCCAGCTTGAGCCACTGCGAGAAGGCATCGATGCGGTAGGCGCCATCGAACAAGAGCGCCTGTTGGCCCAACCCCAGCGCGCTTGCGACCGCGGCGGCGGCGGCGACGAGAAGAGCGGCTGATCGCGCGCGGTCCACGCGCTCCTCGCCCAAGGAAATGACGAACAGGACCAGCGCACCCACGAGCAGCGCCAATTCAGGCAAGAAGGCCAGCAGAAAGGAGGAGAACGTCATGGCAACGACGAAGTCAGCGGACCGGCGCGATGCACCTGGGCGAGGAGATGTTGGACCGTGGCGTCGAGGACGCGAGTGAACGGTTCCGGATTGAGCCCAATCCAAAACACGAAGACCAGCAGCGGGGCCAGGGTGAGGATCTCGCGCCCCTCGAGGTCGGCCAAGCCCGCATGGCTCGGGTTGCGCACGCCGCCGTAAGCCACCGTCTGCAACATGCGCAGCATGTAAGCCGCGGCCAGGATCACGCCGGGCACAACGCTAATGGCCAGCGCTTTCGAGTACGCGAAGCCGCCGCTCAACACGAGGAACTCGCCAATGAAACTATTGGTGCCTGGGAAGGCCAAGGACGACAAACAGAACACCCCCAGGAACCCGGCGAAGATCGGCATGAACTTGCCCAGACCGGCGGTCTGCGACAGGTCGCGCGTGTGCAAGCGTTCGAAAATAATGCCCACAGCGATGAACAGGGCGCCGGTGGTCACCCCGTGATTGACCATCACCAGGGCGGCGCCCTCGATGCCGCTGGCGTTCAAGGTAAAGATGCCGAGCGTAGCGAAACCCATGTGGCCGACGCTCGAGTAGGCGACCAATTTCTTGAGGTCGCTCTGCGCCAGCGCCGTGAAGCCGCCGTAGAGAATGGCCACGACGGATAAGCCGAGGACGTACGGGGTGAACAAGTGCGTTGCCGCTGGGGCGATTGGCAGCGAAAAACGCAGGAAACCGTACGTGCCCATCTTCAACAGGATGCTGGCGAGGACCACGCTGCCGGCGGTAGGCGCCTCGACGTGGGCCGCCGGCAGCCAGGTGTGGAACGGGAACATCGGCACCTTGATGGCGAAGGACAGGAAGAAGGCCAGGAACACCCAGCACTGAAATCCCGTGGCATACGGGCGCCCCATGAGGTCCGGGATGTGAAAAGTGCCCGCCTCGAGATAGAGGGCGATGATGGCCACCAGCAAGAACACCGAGCCGGCCATGGTGTAGATGAAGAACTTGAGCGCAGCATAAACCTTGCGCGGCCCGCCCCAGATGCCGATCAGCAAAGCCATCGGAATCAACATCGCTTCCCAGAACACGAAGAAGAGAACGAAGTCCAAGGCGCAAAAGACGCCGATCATGGCCGCTTCCATGATCAGCAGGCAGACCATGAACTCCTTGACGCGCGTGGCGATGTAGCGCCACGAGGCGAGCACACACAACGGCATGATCAACGTGGTCAGCAGCACCAGCAGCAGGCTGATGCCGTCCAACCCCAGGGTGTAATGGATGTTGAGCCAAGGAATCCAGGCCGCATGCTCGACAAACTGGAACTGGGCCGTGCCGATGTCGAACCACCCGTACAAAGGCAGCGAAGAGGCCGCCACAACCAGCGTGCAGGCGAGGCTCCACCAGCGCAGCGCGCGCTCGTTCCTGAGCACGGAGGCAACGCCTGCGCCCAGCAACGGCGCGAAGATCAGCAAGCTGAGCACGGGCAGGTCGGCAGTTGGGCCTGGGGAGGTCATCGCGGGTCGCTTGAGAACAGGAGGAAAAGCAGGATGAACAGGGCCGCCACACCCAAGGCGACCGCCAAGCTCTGCTGCACGTGGCCGCGCTGGACGGCGCGCAGGCGTTGGCCCAGACCCCGGATGCTGTGGGCCAACCCGTCCACCAGCCCGTCGATGACGCTTTGATCGAACCGACCGGCCAGGCGAGCCGAGCGCATCAGGGGTACCATACCCGCCACCCGGTAGAGTTCACCCACGCAGGTGTCGAGGAGCTGAACCGGTTGGCGCGCCAGCCATCGAAAGGCGCGCCCGCCCATGCGATAGAACCAGTCCATGTCCAAGCTGATGGTGGGCTCGGGCTCGAGCTTGCAGATCAGGAGAAAGAAGCCCACGGCGGTGAACAACAACACCTGCAGGGTCTCCGAGACGTGATAGGCCGTGTAGGGGTGGTAGTCGACTGGGTAAGGCAGCATCTGGTAGAGGTACGGAGTATAGCAGCCGATGAACACGCACAAGATCGACGCCACGGCCATGGCGGCGTTCATGTTCCAGGGCGGCTCCGCCGCCCGCGCCCACGTCTCCGGTCGGCAGTGGTTTTTGCCGAACCAAATGAAGTAAGGGACCTTGAGGCCCGTGTGCAAGAAGGTGCCCACCGACGCCAGCATCAGCAGAAAGCCCGCCCAGAGCTTATGCTCCTCGAAACCCGCCGCCACGATCATCGATTTGCTGACAAAACCGCTGAAGAGGGGGAACGCCGAGATCGAGAGCCCTCCCAGCAGGGTGAAGAGGAAGGTCCAGGGCATCTTCTGGTAGAGCCCGCCCAATTCGGTGAACTTGCTCTGGCCGGTCATGTGCAGGACGGCGCCGCAACCCATGAACAGAAGGCCCTTGTAGAGGATGTGCGCGAAGGCGTGCGCGCAGGCGCCGTTGATGGCCAACTCGGTCCCCAGCCCGACGCCGGCGACCATGTAACCCACCTGACTGATGATGTGATAGGCGAGCAGGCGGCGGCAGTCGTTCTCGAGCACGGCATAGACGACGCCATAGAGCGCCATGATCACCCCCAAGGGCACCAGGATCTCCATGCCGGCAAACCCGCGGCACAACGCGTAGACCGCGGTCTTGGTGGTGAAGGCGCACAAGAACACTGAACCGTTGAACGTGGCCTCCCCGTACGCGTCCGGCAGCCAGGCATGGAGCGGGGGCACCGCCGCGTTGAGGATGAAGCCGGTCATGATCAGATAGGTCGCCAGCGTCGGCGCCTTGACATCGAACGCGCCGAAGGTCAGGTCGCCGCCCGTCGCCTGGCCGTGCAGGACGATGCCTGCCAGCAGCGCCACACCGCCCGCGGTGTGTACCAGCAGGTAGCGGAAGCCTGCCCCCAGAGATTCGGGGCGGCGCCGGCACCAGATGAGGAACACGGACGAGAGCGCCATGAGTTCCCAGAACAAGAACAAGGTCAGCAAATCGCCTGCGTAAATGGCCCCCAGCGAACCGCCCACATAGGTCCAGGCGGCCAGATGTTGGCCATCGTCCCGGACATGGAGTCCGTACAGCGTGCCCAGGAGGCACATCAGACTCATGATGTACCCGAAGACGGTGCTCAAGGCATCGACGCGCCCGAAGACCAACGTCCACTCGAGGAACTGGACCTGGCCGAAGGTGCCGTGGGTCAGGCCGAGGATGCGCCCGAAGACGAGAAGAGGGACGAGCAGGAGATAAGCGCGTTTGAACCGCGCGGGCACCCACCGCAGCAGCAGGCCGCCGAGGATCAAGATCGACGCCGGATGGACCCACCAATCACTCATCGTAGTAATCCTCGCGCTGCATGATGCCGGCGTGCCCGAACCACTTCGACAAGACGATCAAGGCGACGCACCCGACGAATCCGAACACGGCCCAAAAGGCCGGCCATCGCTCGGGGGCGGTATGGGCATGATGCTCTTTGTCCACCAGCCCCGGCAGGGCGTCCACCACCACAAGGAGGCCCAGCACCACCAGGCAGACCCAAACCACCGTCCGCAGGCGGTTTCGCAGGAACTCGATCCAACGCAGCAATCTCATGGCAACATGGCTTGGACAAAACGGGCGAAGAAATCGGGGTAGATGCCCAGCAACACCGAGATGACCGCGCTGATGCTCAGCGGGATCACCATGGCTGGGTGCGCTTCGCGGTGGCCGTGGCCACCGCCCGAGTCAGCGGCCTTGCCGAAGAAGGCCTGGTAGACCACCGGGGCGAAGTACGCCGCATTGAGCAAGGTGCTGGCGATCAAGACCACCAGGATCCCGATCGACCCGGCATCGAGGGCGCCGAGCAGCAGATACCATTTGGTGACGAAGCCCGCGACGGGCGGGGCGCCAATCATGCTCAGCGAGGCGATGGCGAACGCGCCGAAGGTGAAGGGCATCGCTCGGCCCAAACCGCTCATCTCGGAGATCTTCTTCTTATGGGTCGCCACGTAGATCGCCCCCGCGCAGAAGAAGAGGGTGATCTTGGCAAAGGCGTGATGGGCGATATGCAACAGGCCGCCCTGGAGCGCCGCCGGTTTGAGCAACGCCACCCCAAGGATGATGTACGAGAGCTGACTGACCGTCGAGTACGCCAACCGCGCCTTGAGGTCGTCTGTGCTCAGGGCGACCACCGACGCGCCCAGGATGGTGAACGAGACAAAGTACGCGGTCGGTATCCCGAGGTTGAGGGCGTCCATGCAATCGACACCGAAGACGTAGAGCATGACGCGGGCGGTCGAGAACACGCCGACCTTGACCACCGCCACCGCGTGGAGGAGGGCGCTCACGGGCGTGGGGGCGACCATGGCGCCGGGCAGCCAATGATGGAGCGGCATGATGCCGTTCTTGGCGAAGCCCAGCAGGCAAGCGATGTACAGGCCGGTCACCAGGCCCCGGTGCAGTTCGGGCGGGAGAATGCCCGTCTGAATGTTGTCGGCGAAATCGAGGGTGCCGGACAAGACATAGATCAGCACCATGGCGGGCAGGATCAGACCTTTGGCCGTGCCGGTCAGGTAGACGAGGTATTTCTTGCCGCCGGCGTACCCTTCCTCGTCTTGGTGATGAGCCACCAACGGGTAAGTACAGACACTGACAATCTCGTAGAACAGATAGAGCGTCAGCAGGTTGTCGGCAAAGGCGCACCCGATGGCCCCAAACAAGGCCAGGGCGAAGCAGGCGCCAAACCGGGTCTGCGCGTGTTCCTGCAAGCCGCGCATGTAACCGGCCGAGTAGAAGACCGTGATGATCCAGAGAGAGGAGGCCGACACCGCGAAGATCATGGACATAGCGTCCGCGCGCAACGCGAAGCTCAGGCCGGGCAGCAGCTCGAAGAGGGTATAGTGCAGCGTCTTGCCCGCCCGAATGTCCGGGACCAGGGAGATCGTCAGGCCAAACAGAGTCGCCGCCGCCAGGAACGAGCAGCCCTCCCTCAGATTCGGTCGCCGGCCGGCCGCCATCACCAACCCGGTCCCGACGAGGGGCGCGAGGATGGCGAAGAGCAAGCGGAGATCGTGGGGCGTTTCCATGCGGCTACCCGTTGAGGTCGGACAAGTCCTTAGCGTTGACGGACCGGTAATTGCGGTAGACCGCGATCACGATGCTCAAGGCAATGGCCACTTCCGCCGCCGCCAAGCCCATGATGAACAACACAAAGATCTGGCCCACCGCCGGGTCGGGCGCCACGAACCGGTTCAGCGCCATCAGATTCAGGGAGGCGGCCGCGAAGATCAGCTCGCCGGCTATCAGCATCCCAATCAAGGTCCGGCGTCGGACCAACCCGTACACGCCCGTGGCGAACAGAAAGGCCGCCAACACCAGGTAGACACCCAGTTGTTCGTGGAGGTTGGTCAGCGTCATGGTTGGGTTCTCCCCGTCCGCGCGATGACCAGGGCCCCCAGAATCGCGACTAGGAGCACCAGCGAGATCAGCTCGAAGGCCATGCTGTAGGTGGTCAGCAGTGCCACGCCCAGCGCCGGCACCGAACCGTCCGTCACCCGTGTCGCGGGCACCGACCACGGCCCCGCTAGGCCCAAGCGGGCCAAGCCCCAGAAGATGGCCCCGCCCAAGACCAGGCCGACGGCCGACCCGAGCCAAACCGTGCCCCGCTTTTCCTGGGCCGCGCTTTCCTCAGGTTCGGCCAGCATGATCGCAAAGACAATCGTCACACACACCGCTCCGACGTAGATCAGGATCTCCATCAGCGCCAGGAACGGGCTATGGAGGAAGTAGTAGAGGCCGGCCAAGCCGACACAGCACAGGGCCAGGCCGCAGACGCTGCGGATGATGCGTGTGGTGAGCGCGGCGATCAACGCGCCGGCCACCGTGGTCGCCACGGCCACCAGGAAAATACCGGCGACAATCGCCTCGGAGCCGGGGAATCCCGTCATTGGCCCTCCGCCTCCAGGCGCTTGAACAGGTCCATCACGAACTCATCCTTGTTGGTGCTGGCCAGGTTGTACTGGCGACTGAACCGGATCGCGTTGCTCTTGCACGCCTCGACACACGAACCGCACAAGCTGCACTTGGTGAAGTCGAGCCGGAACTGCGTGACCGACTTGCGCTTGGCCCCCTCGAGCTTGGCCCCCTCGACCGTGATGCAGTCGCTCGGGCAGGATTTCTCGCACACCTTGCAGGCGAAGCAAACGGCCTTGCCGGTCGCCGGGTCGCGCACCAACTCGATGTGGCCGCGGAAGCGCGCCGGCATCTGGAGCGACTCGTGCGGGTAATGCACGGTCACCGACGGCTTGAAGAACTGCGCGATCGTCACGCGCATCCCGGAGAGCAGGCTGTAGAAGCCGCCGACGATATCACGGAGGGGCTGTTTCATGCTAAAAGAGCTTCAGCATCACGCTGGACAGGATGAGGGTGAACAAAGCGATCGGGATCAAGATCTTCCACGAGAGATTCAACAGTCCGTAGAACTGGGTGCGCGGAAACGTCCACCGCACCCAAACCACTGAAAACACCAGGGCGTACAGCTTGAGCAGGAACCAAAACGCGCCCGGCAGAATCCCGATCGGGCTCTGCCAACCGCCCAGGAACAGCACCGTCGCCACCGCGCAGCCCACCACGATGTTGGCGTATTCGGCCATGAAGAACACGCCGAACCCCATGCCGGCGTACTCGGTGAACGCGCCGGCGACCAACTCGCTCTCCGCCTCCGCCATATCGAACGGGGCGCGGTTGGTCTCCGCCAGCATGCAGATGTAGAAGATGACGAAAGTGACCGGCATGAGCGGATTGGCCGCCAGCTTGAACAGGTTCCAATTCCAAAAGGCGCCGGCCTGTTGGCGCACGATCTGGTTCAGATCCATCGTGCCGGTCACCATGAGCATCGTAATGACCACCAACAGCATCGGGATTTCGTACGCGACATCCTGCGACACCACGCGCGCGGCCGAGATGATGGCGTACTTATTGCGCGAGGCCCACCCGCCAATCATAATCGCCATCACGTTGATCGACCCGAAGGCGAACAACAGCAGCAGACCGACGTTGATCTCGCGGGCGACCAGATGTGGCCCGAACGGAATGATCGCCAGGCACATCAACGCCGGCGCCAACACCACCACCGGCGCCAGCCGAAACAGCGTGGCGTCCGCCCCCGGCGGGACGATGACTTGCTTGGTCAGCAGCTTGACCGCGTCGGCGATCGGCTGCAGCAGCCCGGCGTAACCCACCTCGGTCGGACCCGGCCGCCGCTGAAAACGCCCTGCCCCTTTGCGTTCGACCCAGACCAAGTAGGCGGCGTTGAGCCCCACAAAGGCCATGATCCCCAGCAGGTAAGCGAGCAATCTGAACGGTTCCGGAAGGCTCATGGCAACTCAACGGTCGATGTCCGGGATGACCAAGTCCAGACTGCCCATCAAAGCCAGCGCGTCGGGCAGCATCATCCCCTGGCTAACCTCCTCGAACAGGCTGAGATTCGAGAACGACGGCGTCCGCAGCTTGATGCGATAGGCCATCTCCTTGTTGTCGCTGACGACGAGCACGGCAAACCGGCCCCGCGCCGCCTCGACCGCGTAGCAGTAATCGCCGGCGGGTGGTTTGAGCACGCGCGGCACCTTCTCCGCCATCACCGGCCCATCCGGCAGCTTGGCGAGCGCTTGCTCGATGATCCGCAGGCTCTGACCCATCTCCTCCATGCGCACCAGGTACCGCGCCATCGAGTCGCCCTCGGGAAACACCGGGATGTCGAACTCGAAATCCGCATAGACCGAGTAGGGTTCGACCTTGCGAACGTCATAGGCGATGCCCGAGCCGCGGATGACCGGGCCGGTCGCGCCGTACTTGCGGCACTGCTCGGGCGTGATCACCCCGATGCCCTCGAGGCGTTTGCGCAGGATGATGTTCTCCGTCACCAACGTCCGGTACATCCCCAGCCGCGGCCGCATCTGCGCCACAAACTCTCGGGTCCCCCCGAGGAAGTCCTCATCGACATCGTTGTAGAGCCCGCCAAACCGATAGTAGGAGTACGTCAACCGCGAGCCGGTAATCCCCTCGAGCAGATCCAGAATCTTCTCCCGATCGTCAAAGGCGTACAACAACGGGGTGAACCCACCCAGATCCAACAGAAAGGCGCCGAACCAGACCAGATGACTCGAGATCCGATTCAACTCGGAGGTGATCACCCGCACGTACTCCGCTCGGGGCGGGACCTGAATCCCAGCCGCCCGCTCGACCGCGCCCACGTAGCCGTGCGTGTACGCCATCGCCGAAAGGTAATCGATCCGACTCGTGTTCGGCAGGTACTGCGCCCAGGTCCGGTTTTCTCCCATCTTCTCCTGCATCCGGTGGATGTAGCCAGGCACCGGTTCGGCGCGGGTGATGTACTCGCCGTCCATGGTCAGCTTGACCCGGAGCACGCCGTGGGTGGCCGGATGCTGCGGCCCGAGGTTCAAGACGAACGTCTCGTTCGGCGCCTTGCCCTGCGCGACCGCCATGATCTCTTCGGTCGTCACACCGCAAAGTCCTTCTTCAAAGGGTGAAAGTCCGCGTCCTCGGGCAACAACAACGGCGTCAGGTCTGGGTGCCCAAGAAACCGGATGCCGAAGAAATCATGCGTCTCGCGCTCGTGCCAGTTTGCGCCGGGAAACACGGCCGAGATGGTGGGGACCTGCGGGTGGTCTCGGGGGATGCGCGAGCGGACCGCCACTCGCCAGGGAGCCGTCGGATGGAAATAATCGTAGATCACCTCCATCTCCCCCTGGGCAATCCAATCCACACCCGTGACGGCATCCAAGGCGAATCCCTCACGGTCCAGCAGCTCGGCCGCCGCGACCACTTGGCTGGCCGGCGTGCGAACCTCCAGGTGCACGCCTCGGGACGCATAATCGACCAGCCGCACCCCGTCGGGCTCTGGCGCCGTCGCGGCAGAGGACGGCACGGCTTCGGACTCCGGCGGCGAGGACCGCTCCGGCGAAGTGGGCGGCCCAGCAGCCGCCGCCGCCGGCTCGGGTGGTGCGAAAACCAGCCCGCCGAGGTGCGCTTGCAGTTGCTGCAGGGTAAGGCTCATTCCGGCTTCACCCGGGGCCAGCGCCGCTTCCCGGTCAGTTTCTCCTCCAACGCCAAAATCCCCTCGATCAGCGCCTCCGGGCGCGGCGGGCAGCCCGGAATGTACACGTCTACTGGAAACAGCTTGTCCACCCCCTCGACCACCGCGTACTGGCCTGGATAGACAAAGGGCCCGCCAGAGATCGCGCAGTTGCCCATGGCAATCACCCACTTGGGTTCGAGCATCTGGTCGTAGAGCGTCTTCACCGCCGGCGCCATCTTCTTGTTGATCGTCCCCGCCACAATCATCACGTCCGCTTGCCGCGGCGAGGGTCGGAACACCTCGGCGCCAAAGCGCGAGAGGTCGAAGCGCGAGGCGCCAGCCGCCATCATCTCGATCGCGCAACACGCCAAGCCGAAGGTCAGCGGCCACAACGAGTTGGCTCGTCCCAGGGCCAAGAGGTCGTCTAGGACGGCGAACTTGACGATTTCTGAGCAGTCTTGGGAGCAGGCCGCTTTTGTTTCCATTCGAAAACCCCTTTCTTCCAAGCGTACACGATCACCAGGGAGAGAATCCCCACAAACATCACCAGCTCGACCAAGTCCCGCACCGCAAACTGCCGGTCGTAGACCAACGCTACCGGTATCAGGAAAAGCACATCCACCGCAAACGCAACGAACACCAGCGCATACAGATAATAAACCGCGCTGTACCGGATCCACGCATCCCCAATCGGGTCCATGCCGCACTCGATGAACTGCCCGGTCTTGTTGGCGTAGTTGCGCGTCCGACGCGCCGACAGCAGGTGCACCACCACGAATGGCCCGAGGGCAAACACCAGCCCACCCAGCCCAAACGCAGCGATGTAGATCAAATCATCAAAATAAGCCGCCTGCATACTTTGCTTCCGTTGCTCAAGCAAAAGCAAATTGTGGCGTATGCAGGGTCGCATGCAAGTGATTTTTCTGTTTTCCTCCACGGATACGCATCCTTCCCTCTCGGCTCGGTCCTCGGCACGCCTGCTGCCCACAGCCTGCTCCCAGAGGGCGCTCGTCACTTGCTGACGTCAGAGCAAGAACCAGCCTGTTCTCTTAGCCCACCCGAAGGGCGATCGAGCGCACCATCCGTCCAGACCCTCCCCAACCGCACCGCGCCTCGCGCGACGATGCCGGGGTAGGGTTACTGATGAGAGCTCGGGATAGAGGACAGACTGCTGGTAGAGCGCGCAATCCTCTCTGCGCGCCGCAGACCGGTGTGGGCACAGGCAGCCGCGGCGCACAGAGGACTGCGCGCTCTACCGCCGGTTTGTAGTCCATTTCAGCGACTCATAAGTAAGGCGCCTCGCCCCAGCAGGCGCAACCGCCACATGGGGGGCGCCGGGGACGCAGCTCGGAGGCTTCGTCTCCCGTTAGTCCGACGGCGCCTTGAGGCGCAGGATCCACTCGAATCTGACCGTGACCTCGTCGCCGGTTTTGATCAGGCCCAACGCCAGGCTGGGGGCCGGCGGGGCGATCTTGAAATCGGTCATCTTGAGGGCTTTGACGCCGGAGATTCTGAGCCGGTCAGTCTCGACCCGTTCCAGCGTCACCTCGAGGTCGATCCGCTGGGTGACCCCCGCAACCGCTAGCTCGCCTCGGGTGTCGAACTTGGCGGGCGAACCCGAAGCGGGCACGTCCCCCTTCAAGACCATCTCGGTGAGCTTGTAACGAATGAACCGGTGCTGGTCGGCCTTCATGGCTTCGAGCATGATCTGGTCCATCGTCTCCTTGCCGCTCTTGAGCGAGGTGACAAAGATGACGGACTCGACTCTAGGATTGAGCTCTTTGGTCGTCAGGCTCTTGACGGACTGCAGGCTCAGATCGGTCAGGAAGGACGGCTCGACCTCGAAGTACCCGCCGATCACTTTGCCCTCGACCGTCCAGTCGTGGATGGTCGAGGTGCCTTCGATGGTAACCTTCGAGCCCGGAAAGGAGGTGTAACGAAGCCACGCGTCGGCTGAGTGGAGGGTGCCCGCCAGGAGCAACGCTCCGGCCCAGCTCAAGAATGCGCGGATCGGTTTCGAACACGTCGTCATCGTGAGCGTTAGACGATGTCAACCGAGCTCGAACCACGCCGGATCGTACGTCAGGTGGGCGCCTTGCAGGACGGCCTCGTTGGCCCCGATGACCGTCACCGCAGACTCGAAACCCTCGCGCCAACCCGCCGCCGGCAACCGAGTCTTCTCGAGGTCGGCCAGGTATTCCTCGAGGGCGCCCGTGTCCGCGGCATCGTAGGCGGCGGAGAAGTCCTGGATGGCGGTGGTGCGGCGATGCGAGTTGATGAGGAAAGCCTCGAGCGCATACTGCAAAGCGGTCTTCTCGTCCACGAGCACGTCCGGCGAGGCCGGCTTGGGCTCTTGCACGGCCAACTTACTCGCCCCTGCGCCCAGGACAATCCCGCTGTCTTTGTAGAAGGCGTCCCGGCGCGCGTAGATTTCCCACCCCAGTAACGGCGCGTCTGCCTCTTTGAACATCCAAGCGCGCCGATCGCGCATCAGAATGGCGCTGTCCGTGCCGAAAAGCACCCCCAACTCCGGCTCGAACGAGTTCCCTACAGTCGCTTCGTAGCTGAGGAACACGCCCCCGGGATACTCGATCCGGGCCTGAATATTGTCCGGCACATCGCGGCCGTCCTTCCATTGCACCAAGGAGCCGAAACCGCTGACGCTGAGCGGGCGCGCCAGGAAGAACCAGTTGGCGAGATCGATCGGGTGCACGCCGAGTTCGCCCACCAGACCCAGCGAATGGGCGCGTTCGAGGCGCCAGTTCAGTTGCCGGGCGACCTCGGGATCGGGCGCCGTGCGCCGCCAACTGGTCTTGTGATGGAATTGCTGGCGCGCCTTGAGCGGTCTGCCCAGCACCCCCAACCGCAGGAAGTTGGCCAGATTGACGATCTGCTTGTCTGCCCGGCTCTGGAGGCCAGCCTGGAAGTTCAGTCGGATCCGGTCGCGGGCCGCGCGCGCAATCGCGCGGGCATCCTCGATCGTGGTCGCGATGGGGGCCTCGCAATAGACATGTTTGCCTGCGTCCAAAGCGGCCAGCACGATCTCCCGATGCCGATGCGACGGCGTGGCGACCATGACCGCCTCGATCTGGGGATCCTCGAGGAAGGCGCGGTAATCGCCGTACGACCGCGCGTCCGGGGCCACACTGCTGGCCCGCTTGAGGTGGTTCGCGTACGTGTCGCACAGCGCTACGACCGGTGCGTTCGCCAGCAACGACAGTGTCCGCAGGATCTCCCGCCCCCAGAGCCCGCAGCCGACCAGGCCCACCTTGACCGTGGGCGACTTGCCTTGATAGTCGGTCGAGCCGCCGGGATTCGACGGCGCATCGGCCGGCGCCGGCGATTCGGCGGCGCCGACGGGGATCCCCCCAGCCAGGGCCATGAGCGTGGTGAAGGAGCCGTTTTGCAGGAACTGCCTGCGGTTGACCTCTGCGCCGGGGTCGGAGTCGTTCAGGAAGGGATGCACGGCAGCTTAATCGTCAGTCGCCAAGGTGGACCACAAGCCGCCGGTAGGGCGCGCAGTCCATTGCGCACCGCGGCTCTCCAGGTCCACGGCGGTTTGCGGCGCGCAGAGGACTGCGCGCCCTACCGGCAGACGGTCGTCTAGCCTGAAGTTTCATCGGCCGGCGCGGTTAGTCAGGTTCAGTTGGGGGCGCGGGCATCTTGCCCGCGGCTTGCCCGCGGGTCACAGGTCATGGGAGCGATTTCAGCCGCATGTTGCGGAAAGCCACTGCGCCATGATCGCCCTGGACAAAGAACGAGCCGGGCTCGCCGACGCGCCGGTCGAGTTCCCCGCCTGTGGGCCGATCGACGGTGATGTCGTCGTGGATCTTCTCGCCGTTGAGGAGCACGGTGACTTTGTTACCGACCATCGTGGCCTCGACCGTCTGCCATTCGCCGGCCTTGCGCGAGGCCAACTTGCTGGGCGCAGCCAGGTTGTAGAACGAGCCGTTGCTGCTGAGGGAAGGTTGCGTGGCGTCGCCATCGTCCAGGATTTGGATCTCGTGCCGGCCTCGCAGGTAGAAGCCGCTGTTGGCCCCTTTCGGCACCATGTACTCGTAACGGACGGTGAAGTTCAGGAACTTCTCTTCCGTCACCAGGTCGGTTCCGTGTCCGCCCTCCGGCACGGTGTTGACGAGCATGCCGTTCTGGGCGCTCCAGCTCTGCTGACCGCCGGCGTTGCGCGACCGCCACCCGCTCAGATCCACCCCATTGAACAACGGCCGAAAACCCTGCGCCGCTTCCGCCGGGCTCACCTGGTACGCCTGGCTTTGGGGTTTGCCGTCGCCGGCCTCGAGGCCCAAGGCCCAGCGAATGCCCCCGAGAATGTGCTGCTGAAAGGCCTGGCTGACTTCCGGCGCATTGGCGCGTCGGCCGCGATTGTCCACCCACTCGGCGTCCCACACATCCTCGCGATGCCCCAGCGCGGTGTAGAAGATGCGGCCTTGACCGTACTCCTTGCACCACGAGATCGGGAAGTCCCCCGGATAGCCTCGGTTGGGATGCCGATCCAGGGTGAGCAGGCCATGGACCTTGGCGCGCTCGAAGTTCTTGAACAGGTAGATCTCGTCGAAGACCTCGAAGGTCGGCCCCAAATGCTTGTTCGCCGGGTGCTGATGGCTCTGGTTGAGGCAACTCACCTTGACCTGCTCGTGATGGGTGCGAAACTCGCCACCCAACATCTCGATGAATGGAGGATACTGATGGTAGGTGTCGCTACAGGAATGCATCCCCACAAAGGCTTTGCCCGACTTGATCCAGTTCAGGAAGAACTCCTTGTCCGGGATCGCCAGCTCGCCCGTCGTGTTCGCGAAGATCACGCCGTCGTACTTCCGCAGCGACTCCGGCGCAAGCAACTCCTTCACGTCCGTATCGTCCTTGCCGTTGGGCCCGCCCCGCACGTAATCCACCGTGTACACTCCGCTCTGCGCCCCCAACGCGCCCAAAATCTTCTCTGCGGTCGGAATCGAGCTGTGCCGGAAACCCTTGGTGGCCGTGACCACCAACAACCGCTTGGGCTCGGCCCCGCTGAGCGCCAGCGGCCAAGCCAGCAGCGCCACCGCCAGCAGAGCGCGGGGGAATCGTATCCGGTTTCGTGAGGAGGTCTTTTTCATAGTCGTTTTGTCTGCGGGCACGCTTCGGTCACGCCACCAACGGACGCGCCGGTCAGGGCCGGCATTCATTTACCCAGCGCTCGGCCCGGGCGCAAGAATGCTTTGCGCCCACGGTCCCGGCGCCCCACCCCACACCGAACGCCTCGAGGGACGCACGGCACCCGCAAATTGCCGATTGTTGATTGTGGCGCTTTGGGTGTACGGTCTGCCCCGTGCAGGCTATGAAGAAAGCAGCCGCCGTCACCGCGGGGACTCGGGCCAAAGCGCCCGCGCGAACTGCAGGTGTACCCCCCGCTGGGAAGATTCATCCCGTCGTGGTGTACCCGTTCAAGGCCCCGAACGACTACTCGGATCTCGAGGAGCTTTACGCGTGGGTGGCGCGGTTGGCGGCGGCGCCGGACCAATACGCGCGGCCGCTGACGGTGATCGATCGCAAGACGCATTACGGGCTCGAGTCGAGCCCGCCCTATCGGAAGTTCCGACAGGAGGTAGTGGCGAGGCACTCGGAGATTGTGGATGCCTGGTGTGTCGACACGTGCCAGATGTGGTACACGGGGTTGGGGCTGGCGGGCGAGCGGGGTCAGCCGGGGGATGTGTATTGGTTGATCCCAGGCGATTTCAACTATGGGACGGCGGTGGGCCGGGAGGTGCTGAGCCGGTTACATGATTTGCCGGAGATCTGCCTCGAGCTCGAGCAGGATTTGTGCGTCGGTGAGATTGCGACCGACCACAACCACTCGAAGCAGTTGATCGACACCTACGGCACCTTCGCCCTGCTCTACACCTGGTTCCCAGCCGAGGCCCAAGAGATCCGCGGGTACACCGAGCGGCCGCGTTCCGAGTTTTTCGCCATCCGCCATCCTTTTCTACTCGAAGCGCTGCGGCAGCGCTGGTACGCCCACGAACAAACCGTGGTGCTGTTGCTCCAAGCGGTGCTCGGCAACCGCCATATCAGCCGGTTCTCCGTCGGCAACCTCTCCGACCTCCCCACCGGCCGGGAATCGCTCGCTTCGGCCATCCAACAGGTCGAACGAACCGAGCGGGTACTCAAGGCGCTGTGGTTGGACCGCAACCAGAACCAGAGCGGCTGGGCCGCCCAGTTCCACGACCTCGAACGCCAATCGGAGGGTGTGCGCCGGACGGCCCTGATCATTCTGGGGAACCTACTGACCTGACCGGCCACCACCGCCTAACTCGTGAGTCCATGAGTCAGCGGCAGGCATAATAAAGCGGATACGGCGGCGGGTAGAACCATGGGCCCACATAAGGCGGCACCCAGTAGCCGTAATGGCGCCAAGGCGGCGTCAACGAGCGCCTGATGTGCGGCACCGTGCCGATCGGGACCTGCGCCCAACCAGGCGACTCGAGGCGGAGTCGGGATCGCAGTCGCAACGGCGGCCGGGCGGTTTGGCTCACGCCCACCGCGATCGTCCCGCGCGACGGCAGCGGCGATCGGCCGCCCTTCGCCAGCACGGGCACGCTCGGAAGCGGCGGCGGCGGCTGTACCCCGCGCGACTTGGCCGGGTTGCGGATCTCAGCCCGCAGGTCGCGCACCGCGCCGGCGAGGTTTGCCAAGGCGGCCTGCGTGAACGCGTCCTGGCGCGCCTCCCACTTCGCCAAATCCAGCGCCGCGGTCGGCGCCAGCGCGGGGGAGGCAGGGCCCGCGCGGACGTCACTCGGGGGTGAAGCGGTCTCGACCGCGGCCGTGGCGGCAGCGGGTGCGGGCTCGGCCGTGGGCGGCAGTGCCATGGCCACGATCCACCGCCGTTCCGCATCGCGGTCCTTCAGGGCTAGAGCGCGCCGTCGGTCCAGAGCTAAGGCGACGTCGATCATGGCCGCATCGAGGCGCCGACCCACCCGCGCGACCTGCGCCTGCAGAGCTGACGCCGCTCGACCCCGTTCTGCGGCGGCATGTTCCGGCGGGCCGTGTCTGTTCAGGTCGGTCCCATGCGCAGCCTCGGTCGTCAGTTCTGCGAGGGTCTGCTCGAGTTCTTGTTGTTGGGCTTGGAGATTGCGTTGTCGGCCGATCAGTTGGGCCATGGGGATCTCGATGGCCCGTTTGGCGGCATCGGCCTGGATCAGATCCAACTCGAGCTGGGCCAGGCCTTGGGTCATGACTTCCAGCGCTGAGGTTGCTCGCCCGAGGAGTCGATCGGAGCGGCGCAGGCTGTCCTGCCGGGCTGCTTCCTGCCCGCGTTTGGCGTGCCAGGCCGTGCCAGCATAGACCAGGACCACCAGCGCCAAGGCCCCCACCAGGGCGAACCAGGGCGCGTTCGGCCCCCATCCCCGTCCCAGGCGATGGGCGCGGGGCACAGCCGCCGCTGCGCTTGGACGATTGCCGCTGCGTTGCATAGCGCCGGATGACCGGTTCACCATAGCCGGCCCTGCTCGAAACGCAATGTCAAGAGTCGCGCCGATGCGCCTCGAAATAGCGCGCCCGGAACTCGTCGCGAGCCGGTCCGTCCACGAGCAACCGGTCCCAATCGAGCGCCGGACGCGTTACCGGCCGGGGCGCCGGCAGCGGCTGGGTGGTGTAGCGCGTGGCCAATTCCTGGAAGGTGCGGCCCCAGGCTTTGAGCTGGCTCTCGGCCGTCAGCAGGCCGATCCGTTCGGTCACATCCCTTGCCTCGGGATGATCATGGAAGCCCCAATTCAGCCAACCGCAGGCCCAGCCAGCCGTGGATTCGACCAGACGCCGGCACCACTGGGCTTGCTGTTCTTCGGTTGCGGCAGCGTGGCGGCCCTGGTTCATCGTCAACCGACCGCCGCCGTACCAGCCGAACTCGGCGATCACGGTCGGCTTCTGGCACTTCGCGACCTCCCGCACCACACACTCGAGATAAGCCAGATTGCGTTGTTCGTCTTCGGGACTGGCGTATTCATAGAAGCCGCGCGCCAGCGGATAGAAATGGATCTCGAGAAAGTCCAGCAGCGGCGCTTGGCGCGCGGGCCGGAATCCGGAGTACTGGGCTGCCCCTCCCAACACGACCGGCACCGACCACTGAATGAGCCCGACGGTCACCAACGCCTGCGGGTCGGCCGCCTTAATCGCCGCCACTTGCCGTCGCGTCCAGGCGTCGGCCACTTCCTCGCGAAACCGCTGGTAGTCGCTCAGTTCCGGGCCTGGCGGCGCGTCTTTGGCGGGCGGCGCGAACGTACCCAGTGCCCGCGCCGGCGCGGCCTCGACGCCCCAGGCCGCGGCCACTTTTGCCTCCGTCCCGTACTCGTTGCGCAGCCAGAGGTTCCAACGCTCCCGCAGGGCGGGTGTGTCCCAACGCACCTCCGGCTCGTTCAGCAAATCGTAGGCGAACACCACGGCGCGCCCGCGATAGCGCGCGGCCATGAGGCGCCAGAACTCCTCCAACGCCACCAGCACGCTTTCCTCGGCAATGCGGTCGCCGCGCGCCCACGTTGGCAAGCCTTCCCAGTGGTCCGGCCCGGTCGGATGCACATACAGACCCGCCGCCTCCGCCAACTCCAAGAACTGGTCGAGCTTGGCCAGGCCCGCCGGATCCAACCGACCCGCTTCCGAGTAAAACGAGCCGTAGGTCAAGAACACCCGCACGCAATTGGCGCCCAGCTCCCGCAGCTTCGCGAAGTCCTTCCGGGTCGCTTCGGGGTCGAATTGCTTCCAGACCTGCGGCGCCCAACCCGTTCCCGGACGGAAGTAATTCACCCCAAAGGGCACGAAGGCCTTGCCCTCGGCGGTGACGAAACCGCGCCCGTCGGGAGCAACCTGCACCTTGGCCAGGGGTGGCGCTGAGGGTGCGGCTGGGGCGGCGCGGGCCTTGGGGTCCCGTGCCGCGATGGCGACGAGCGCAGTCATGACTCCACACCCCAGTCCAAACACCTGGCGGCGGCGGCGAGAACAGGCTTGCATGGCCCTAGCCTAACCACCCCGGCGGCCCCCGCAATCGGAATCACCGCGACGCCAACGGCAACCGCACCCGGCTGAGCATCCGCGGTGCGGCAGACCGGACCGACACCGACGGCGATGGACTCATTGTCCTCATCCACTATCCGCTCTTGGCGCGGGAGAGGTCGGGGAACCCGAGGATCACTCTCGGGGCGACGGCTGGGGGTGGGTGCGAATCTCGCCGACGGCGAGATCGATGCGCCAGGCGCCGCGCAACTCGCCTAAGCGGAAGCCGGTGGCGGCGTCTTGCGGGTACAACCGGCGGATGAAGGCGAGGACCTCGGGTCGGAGTTCCGCTCCGGGCGTGCCGTGACAGTCGAGGCACAAGGGGTTGGCGATCACGATCGGGGCGTAGACCGTCACCGTGATGGGGTCGGGGCTGACCACCACCGGGGCCAAGGCGGTGTTGCCGCGGGCGAGCTCGACGCGGTAAGCGTCTAAGATCAGGCGTTCCGCGGGCGTGGCGAGGCTGCGCGGGTTGCGCGGCTTGTGGGTCACGCGTCGGATGCGGGCTTGGTTCGTGGCGGCGACCAGGTCGGTCAAGGGCAGGGCTTGGTCGGAGCAAAAGGCCAGAGCGTTGGTGAGGCCTGACTGGCCGATCGCCTGGCTGAGGTTCGAGCTCAGCAGCGCGAAGGCTTGAGCGGCGATGGACTGGCCTCGAGCGAGCGCGGCCGCCGCGACCGGATCGGCCGGCGGCGTTGGGGTGGCGAGCGGCGGGGTGGGGGTAAGCGAGGAAGGCGAGTCGGTCTCCTGGGGGGCGTTGCGGTGGCAGGCGACGAGCGCCACCAGGCCGACCAGCGCGCAACCGAGGAGCGGCACGGCCCGGCGTCGCCGTTCAGGGAGCGGTCTTCGTGGCATCCTCATGCGTCAATCAGAAGGCTTTCGGGTCGTCTCGAGACGGCGATGCTCTTTGAGGAGGCACTTGTTCATCACCACCTGCAGACCCGCGGCGCGGGCCTGGTCCGCGGCGGCATTATGGGCGAGGCCTTCCTGCATCCAGATGACACGCGCGCGCGCCTCGATAGCCTCGGCCACGATCGCCGGGATGGCTTCCGGTTTGCGGAAGATGTCCACGATGTCGACCGCTTCGGGGATCGCGCGCACGCTGGGGTAGGCAGGTTGGTCTAGGACCTCCGTCACGTTCGGATTGACCGGGATGATTCGGTAACCTTGCCGCTGGAGGTAGGCCGCCACCTGGTAGCTGTCCCGGTCCGGTTTCTCAGATAAGCCGACCACGGCGATGGTCTTCGCGGTCTCGAGGATACGGCGGATTTCGACGGAGGAGGCGTTCGCCAGGGGCATTTCGCACGCGGGTTTCATGAGAGCCGATCAGGGAAGCGCCGCCCGGCCGAGGCGGAGCGGTGTGGGACTGGGTGGGGTCATCTGGGGGGGAAGAGGCGCTGGAACTCGGGCAGACTGCGGAGCGGTTGGAAGCGGGGGTCGCTGGCCGCCATGGGCAGGAGGTTGGACACGGTCGGGTCGGTGGTGCGCTGTCGCTGGTTCAGTTCGAGGCAGACGGTCAGGGATTGGACGGCTTCGTTGGTCTTGCCGGCGGCGGCCTGGGCGCCGGCGAGGTCGTACCAGAGCTCGGAGCGTTCGGGCATCAGGGCGACGAGCTTGCGCAAGGCGGGCTCGACGCGTTGGTATTGACCCAGTTGGACGTAAGCGTTGGCGATGGACAACAGGGCGGAGGGGTCGACCGTGGTCTGGTTCACGAACTCGTCTAGGACATGGTAGGCCTCGTTGCTCTGTTGGAGGGCGAGGTACGCGCCGGCGAGGTTGAACGCGGCTTGGAGATCGTTGCTGTTCGAGCGGAACTGGGACTCGTAATTGCCGAGGCTGCCGCGGGCATCCGAGAGGGTGGCCAGGCCGCGCTGCATTTGGCGGAGTTGATCGATGAGGCTTTGCGCGAAGGGGCTTTCGAGGTCGAACCGTTGGGCGGTCTGAGCCACCAGGAGGGCATCCTCGATTCGGCCCAGCGTGGCCAGCAAGGTCACATACCGGCTCACCGTCTCCATGCTATAGGGACAGAAGGCGAAGGCTTGTTTGAAGGCGAAGTCGGCCTCGCGGATCAGGCGATTGCGTTCGGCGGGGTTTTGGGACGTGCCCAGGCGCCAGGCGTACAGGCCGGCGATCGAGTTGCGGAGCTTGCTGAAGGCCTTTTGGGCGTCGTTGTCGCGCACGAACTTGGGGTCGCCGGTGTAGCCCTGGAGATTCCCGCGCCGATAGGTGCGTTCGACGAAGTCGCAGATGTCGGGGATGGGGGTCTCCGGCGTGATCCAATTGCCGCACAGACGCTCGGCGTAGCGCATCCAGAACTGCCGGTCGCGCGCGACGATGTCCTCGGTGAACTCGGGCACCGGTTGCCGGTTCAGTTTGAGGATGATCCCGTACGGGGTGAGGTAGGGATACATCCACTCGAGGGGGAAGCTTTCCTCGACGAAGAACTCGTTGGTGGGGTTCTTGTCGAAGATGACCTTGGTCAACAGGCCGTTGATGGCCATCACAGCCACCTGCCCCGCGACTTGCACGCGGCCGTCCGGGGTGAAGTTGACGATCTCGCCGGGGCGAATCTGCTTGGGTTCATTCGGGTACTGGGTGTCGTGGAGGAGCCGGCGTTGGGCATCGAGGATGTACTCTTGGAAGGCCTGCTGGGAGTCGTCGACGCTGGGCATGATGGCTTCGACCGGAGGATAAACGCCCTCGCGTCGGCGGCGCTCCTCGACTTTCAGTCCAAAGTTGGTGATGAGCCGGTCCAACGGGGCCACGACGTTGGTGAAGCTGCCGATGAACCGGGCGAGCGTGTTGGTGCGGTGGAACTCGCCGCGCAGCTTCCGCTCGGCCTCCTTCTTGCCCATAGCCAGGCTCTGGAAATAGAGAATCGCATCGCGGAAGAAGGGGGGGTCTTCCTGGGCGCTGCGGTGGTAATGGGCGCGGATGTAATTCAGGTAGGTGCCGTCGGCGAGGGCGTTTTGAGTGATAATGTAGACGTCGCGCCGGTCGAAGTCGGGGTCTCGGCGGTGCTGCGGTTTGATGAAGCTCTCGCAGAAAATCATGTAGGTGGGGCAAAACCGGCCAGGATCGGTCCCCCCAAAGAGAATGGCGTCGCGGGTCATCTCCGGGTACAGATCGAAGGGCGGGGTGAACATGTCATGGCCAAACCAGAAGCCGAAGATGTGGCCGCGCTGCTCGTTTTCCGCCCAGTGCGAGACCAGGGTGTAGAGGGGGATGACGGCGAAGCTGGCCAGGACGAAGCCGGTCTTGAGTTGCTCGCGGTGGGCCAGCACGACCCCTAAAAAGACCAGCACCAACAGCAGGACGAACAGCGCCGCATATACGGAGTAGACGGGCGGGGTGAAGTAGGCGTGGGTCAGGGCCTGGCCGAGGCCATGGAAGAAGGCGCTCAAACCCGTCAGGCCGGAGCGCGGGTCCGTGTAGACGGTTTGGAGGCGGTCCGCCAGCGTGTAGAGGGCGAGGGCCCCAGCCACCGCGCCCCCATAGAGGATCCAGGTCCGGATCCGCTGGTACTGCGTGAGCAGGAGGGCGCCGACGAGGGTGAGCCCGTAGCCGAGGAACATGGCGATGGTGACGTGGGACGCGGTGAAGAACACCTTGGTCAGGTCGCGGCTCTGGCGGTCGGTTTGGGGGTTCAGCAGGATCAGCAGCAGGAAGGCCAGACAGCCGTAGATGGCCGCGTTGCCGATGAGCCATGCCCGCTCCCGCTTCTGCATTCGCGCCAAGAACAAGAAGGGCACAATGGCCAGGAGCAAGAAGATCAGATGGAACTCCTCGACGGCGCCCTCGAAGTACATGCGCACCTGCAGCAGGAATCGCCAGGGATCTTCGAGGATGTTGGTGGGGTTGGTCTTTTCGTATTGCCCGCGCGTGAAGGCGTGGATGAAGCCGTCGAAGGTGCGCGGGTACCCCCAGTTCATGGGCGGGTTGGTGGCGGAGGTGATCGGCATGTAGAAGTAGAACGCCGCGCCTCCCATCCACGCGAGCATGGTCCAGAGGACCGGCAGCCACTCGGTCTTCCACCGCTTGGTGTGGTAGGCCAGCCACACACAACCCGCAATCGAGCCCAGGCCCACCGCGTTGTAGATGACATAGAGGGGCACGTTCTGGTCGAACATGGTGAGGACGCCCCACCGCTTGAGCAGCAACCCCAAGACGTAGAAGACCACATTCACGAAGAAAGCGTTCCGGCCCAGGTCGGGCCGGACCAAGGCGATGAGCACCTGGATGCCCATCGCGGCGACGATCAGGGTCTGGTGGTTGTTGAAGCAGATGCCGAACAGAAAGGCCGCGATGTAGAGGTATTTGCGCTGGTCCGGAGCGTAGGTCCAGTGCAGCAAACACACCAGCACCCCCATCAACGACAGCACGCTCAGGGTGTACACCTCGACAATCACCGCTTGGCTCCACATGAACCCGTTGAACCCGATCATCACCGCCGCCACAAACCCGGCCACCATGCACAACTCGTCTTCCCAGTGGCGGTCGATGTGCTTGAGCTCCTCGATGCTCTCGAGGATCATGCTGCTGCCCCGCGACACCACCATGCCGAGCAAGCCGTTGGCCACCGCCGCGGCCACCGCCGAGGACACCGCGACACGCCAGGCGATGTTCGAAAACGGCAGCAACACCGTGAAGAGCCACGAGTAAATCGTCCAGACCGGGTAACCCGGCGCGTGCGGAACGGCGGCATAGTACGAACCGACCGCCAACTCGCCCGAATCCTCGAGCGTGAGGTCCGGCGCCAAGGTGAGCAAGTACCCGATGAGCGTCAGGAGGGTCGTGACCCCGAACGTCAGCCAGTCGATGCGCCGGAACAAAGGCGGGCGCAGACCGCTCACGGCCGAGACGGGCACCACCACCGCTTTGGCGTGCAACGGTCGGGTTGGCTTGGCCCCTTTGGCGGCGCCTGCCGACTGCGGGGGGGCGGCTGGGGCGGGTTTAACCGGTTTCGCGGCTGTGTTACTCATTGGCTTACCACTCGAGTTGGTTCGTCGCCATGGACGGCAAAAGGCCCATACTTGAAGTCGATTGCCCCGGGCTTGTCCAACCCATTTCTGCCGCCCGCGCCGCGTTGATCTCGCTGTGGCCGGTGGGGGGCAGGTAGGCGGCGTAGAACTGGTTACTAAAGGCGGCTAGGGTGAGGTGGGACATGGCGCCGCGGCGCGGGTTGCTCAGACCGGAGGGCTGGCGTGCCTGCCCAGCGAGAAGGGCGACGGTCAGGCAAGCTGTCAAGGGCACCAGCCACCCCAGGAGCCGGCCGCCCGGGTCTTCACCCGCGGTAGGCGCGGCACAGCCCGTGTCATGGAACAGCCGCGCTTTGAGCCGGGGCGATGGGGGCCGCGCCTTCCAGTAACTCAACCACTGATCAAAGACGTCCTGCAAGACGTCCTCAGCCTCGGCGTGGCTCAAACCAAGGGCGCGGCCGTAAAGCACGAGCCCGGCGCCTTGCTCGCCATAGAGCCGCTCGCACCAACCGTGGCTGGATGGGTTGCCGCTCACATCTCTATTCCTTCGACACCGCGGAGCGCGAATTTGTATGGGTCGGCTGAGCGCTCAGGGCTCTGCCCCTTGGCACTGGGGACAGAGGCCGAAGAACTCGAGCCGATGGCTGACGGCTCGGTAACCGTTCCGCCGCGCGATCTGCCGTTCGAGATCCGCCGCGAAGCACTCGCGCACCTCGACCACGGTACGGCATTGCCGGCAGATCAAGTGATGGCGGTGGCCGTCTTCACCTTCGGCCAACAGGCGGTAGCGGGCCACGCCATCCCCGAAATCGAACCGCTGAACCATCCCCATCGATTCGAGCAACTGGACGGACCGGTAGACGGTGGCCAGGTCGCCAACGCCACGGGGTAGGGCGGAGAAGATCTCCTTGCGGCTGGCCGGGTGGGTTTGGCGGCGGAGGAACTCGAGAATGGCTTGGCGTGGGGCCGTCACGCGGCGTTCGCGTCGCCGGAGGCGGTGGGTCAACTCCTCGAGGGGCGGAGCGTGAGCCGGTGCGGACATGGACATAGGCGGCGCGGAGCTGAGGGCTAGTGGAGGGCGACGGTGAGGCTGCCCAAAGCCACGCCTAGGAGGATGGCGCCGATCTTGGGGTAGTCGAAGCGGTGCACGTCGCTGCTCTCGAAAAGGATGGTGGTCGAGAGGTGCAAGAAGATGCCGATCACCAGCGCAGTGAGCTGGCGGGTATACTGCGCCAATACGGGCGACGCGCCCAGCATCATCCCCAGCGGCCCCATCAAGCCAAACAGCCCCAGCCAGCCTAAAGCGCGGTTCCGCCTCATCCCGGCGTGCAGGAGCATGCCCAGCAGGGCGATCGACACCGGGTAATTATGGATTACGATGCTCCAGAGCAACATGCGGCGCGAGGCCAAGTCATGATGCGTGTGCCGGTCGCCCAGGGAAGTGGCCTCGATAAAGGCATGCAGGCACAGGCCCACAATCACCCCGGTCGGCACCCGACCGATCAGTCGATGGCGATGGCCATGCTCGACCCCGAGCGAGAGGGTGTCCAGGCCGATCTGGATGAAGAACCCCACCAACACCAACACGCCGATTTGGACATGGGGCAAGCCGGGCCCGTCGTGCTCGTGGTAGAGCTCCGGCAACAGATGCAGAAAAGTCAGCGAGAGCAGGTACGCACCCGTGAACGCGTTGAACAGGTGGACGTAGCCACGCTCTTCGAGCCGCAGCTTCAGCACCGTGAAGGCCCCGGCCACGATCGACGACAACAACAACAGGTACTCCATCAGGTCGAGCGGCTCGGGGCGGGTCCAGCAACACCGGGCGCCGAGCTGCAAATGGTTTGCAGTTGCGGGGCACGAAAAACCGCCCGGCCCAACCGCCGGGCGGCACGCGCGGCCGCCTTACTTCATGAGCAACATCTGACGCGCCCGTTTGATCGAACGGGTGAGCCGCCGCTGGTAGTGGGCGGGGAGGCCGGTGTACTTGCGCGGCAGGACCCGTCCGGCGTCGGTGACGAACTGGCGGAGCAAGGTCGTGTTCCGGTAATCGAGGGCGTCGAGGGTGAAGTCGATCTTCGGTTTGGGCCGAGGCATGCGGGCCTCGGAGCCTGAGCGACCGCGACCGGTTCGACCGCGGGTGGGGCGTTCGAGGTTAGTTTTCCGTGGCATGGTGGTTACTTGATCTCGCGATGGAGGGTGTGGCGGCGGAGAAAGCGGTTATACTTCTTGAGCTCGACCTTTTCGGTCTGGACTTTCTTGTTGCGGGAGGTGGTGTACCGGGAGGGGGACTTGCCCTCTTTGCGGGCCTCCGTGCATTCGATGGTGACCAGTTCGCGCGGCATAAGTTATTCCTTCTCCTTAGCGGGTTTCTCCTCTTCTTCGGCTTCCTCCTCGATTTCCGGGGCGCCGGCGGTATCCACGCTGCCGAGGGCGCCGAGGCGGCGTTGGCGCAGGGCGCCTTCGCGCTCGAGTTGCGCCTGGGCCTCGACGGTGAAGCGGGTCCAGGGGATGGCCTCGAGGCGGGCCTTTGGGATGGACTTGCCGGTGAGCTCGCAGGTGCCGTAGGTGCCGCGTTGGATGCGCTTGAGGGCCTCGTCAATCTCGTACACCGCGTCCTGGTCCGAGGAGAGGAGACTCAGCGCAAAGTCGCGGTCGAAGTTGTCGGTGCCGGAATCCGCCATGTGCAGGCTGTAACTGTCCATCTCTTCCGCGGACTCCTTGGCCAGCCCATTCATCTGGGAGACGAGCCGTTCGCGCAGGTCCAGGAGGGTGCGGTAGAACTTGAGCCATTCGGGCCGGACGTTGGCCCGGCCATCGGGAGCGCGGTGGTGCACGACCGGTGTCCCCAGGATGCTGGCGGCGGTCGCCGCGGGCAAAGACTTTCCCTTGCCGGCGGGTTTAGCCGCCGGTTTCTTGCCAGTCGAAACACTTTTCTTTGTTGTCACAGCTTCTTCGGGCTTGCTCGTTCTTCAGTTTCTGAGAGCCGCTCGCGGGACATCGGCGATGCCTAGCCTTCCGAGCGAGGGCCGGTGAATCTAACAAAGGGAACCGAAAGCGCCACAAAAATCTTTCGATTTTGGACCTTGCACTTGGCGGGTCGGCCAGTAAGGTGCGCGCGGAGTGACCCTGGAGTTCACGAAGATGAACGGGGCGGGCAACGATTTCGTCCTGCTCGACAATCGGCCGCGCGCGTTGCGGTTGGCGCCGCCGCATGTGGCCCGGCTTTGTCATCGCCAACGCGGGGTGGGGGCGGACGGCGTGATTCTGTTGATCCCGTGCCGCTCGGGCCGGGCGGACTGGGCCTGGGAGTTTTACAACAGCGACGGGAGCGCCGCCGAGATGTGTGGCAATGGCGCGCGTTGTTTTGCCCGGTACATCCAGCGTCTGACCGGGGTGCAACGGGCGATCACCTTCGAGACGGGGGCTGGGGTCATCACCGCGGTTTACCACGGCGAACTGGTCTCGGTGAGTCTCACGCCGCCCCAGGGGCTGCGGCTCGACGAGGCGTTGGCGCTGAGCGCAGGCCTGGTGAGTGTCCACTCGCTCAACACCGGCGTGCCGCATGCGGTCTTGTTCGTGCCGGACGCGGACCAGGCGCAGGTGCAACCGCTCGGGCGGGAAGTGCGCCATCACCCCCATTTCGGTCCGCAGGGCACCAACGTCAATTTCGTGCAAGTGCTTGGCCCCGGCACGATCCGCGTGCGGACCTACGAGCGGGGTGTCGAGGGCGAAACCCTGGCCTGCGGCACGGGCGTCACCGCCGCCGCGCTGGTGGCGGCGCGGCAGCAGCGCTGGCGGTCGCCGCTGCGGGTGCGCGTCCAGGGCGGAGACGAACTCGAAGTCAGCTTCGAGGAAAGCGGCGGTCAGTTCCATAACGTGCACCTGACCGGCCCCGCTGAGTTTGTCTTCGACGGCCGGATCACTCTGTAACGCGCGACGCCTCGAGGCGCCCGCCTCCCGCACTCGACCATCGAAACGGACCCCTCTCTATGAGCAAGCGTCAAACTCGATTCGCCGGCACCTACACCGCCCTCGTGACCCCGTTCCGCCACGGGCGCGTGGACGAGGCGGGCCTCGCCAAGCTGATCCGCCAGCAGATCCGCGCCGGCGTGGACGGCGTCGTGCCGGTGGGGACGACGGGGGAATCGCCAACCCTCGACTTCGAGGAGCACATCCAGGTGGTCCGGTTGGCGGTGCAGGCGGCCCAAGGGCGGACCCAAGTCATTGCTGGCACGGGCGGCAACTCGACCAGCGAAGCCATTTACCTGACCAAGGCCGCCGCGGCGGCGGGCGCGAACGGCTCCCTCCAGGTTGCCCCCTACTACAACAAACCAACCCAGGAAGGGCTCTACGCCCACTTCCGCGCCGTGGCGCGCGCGACCAGCCTGCCCCTCCTCCTCTACAGCATCCCCAGTCGGTGCGGGATCGAGATCGGGGTCGAGACGGTCCGGCGGTTGGCCTGCGACACGGCGACCGTGGTCGGCATCAAGGAAGCGGGAGGCAACGCCGACCGGGTGAGCCAACTGCGCGCGGCCCTGGGACCTCGATTCAGCGTCTTAAGCGGGGATGACGCCTTGACGCTGCCGTTCCTGGCGGTGGGGGCGGATGGCGTGGTGAGTGTGGCCTCGAACCTCATCCCGCGCGAGGTGGCGCGCATGGTCAGCGCCTTCCGGGGAGGCCAGGTGGCCGCCGCGCAGCGGTTGCATGCCCGTTGCTACCCGCTCTTCAAGGACCTCTTCATCGAGACCAACCCGGTTCCGGTGAAAGCGGCCTTGGCCATGTTGGGCCGGATCCAGGAAGATGTGCGGCTACCGCTGGTGCCCCTGAGCTCAGCCAGCCGCACCCAACTCGAGCGCACCCTGCGCACCTTGTGCTTGATCAAGTAGACTCGAGGCGCCGCCGCTCGCCGGTTCGAGACCGGCGGCGACTGGGCCGGGCGCGAGGCGGGCGCGGGGCGTCGGAACCGAATCGGTTGCGTTATGACTCGAATCAGCATTGTGGGAGCGAAGGGGCGGATGGGGCAGGCGCTGTTGAACTGCGCCGCCCGCCAAAGCGATTGGCAGGTGGTGGGGCAGATCGACTTGGGAGACGACCTCGAGGCGGTGCTGGGGAGCAGCGACGTGGTCATCGATTTCAGTCTGCCGGAGGCCACCCTCGGGGTGATGGGCCTCTGCGCGCAGCAGCGTAAGCCCCTCGTGCTCGGCACCACAGGTCACCATGCCGAACTGCGAACGCAACTCGCCAACGGCTCCTGGCCCATACCCATCGTCTGGGCGGCGAACTACTCGACGGGGGTGAATACCCTCTTCTGGCTCACCGGCAAAGCCGCCGAGATCCTCGGCCCCGACTTCGACCTCGAGGTGGTCGAGATGCATCACCGGCACAAGCAGGACGCGCCGAGTGGGACGGCTACGACCCTCGCGGAGATCCTGGCCCGAGCGCGGCAACAGCACCTCTCCGAAGTGGCGCGTCATGGCCGGGTGGGGATCACGGGCGCACGAACCCGGGCCGAGATCGGTCTGCACGCGCTCCGGGGCGGCGATGTAGTGGGAGATCACACCGTGATCTTTGCGGCCACGGGCGAACGTCTCGAGCTCACCCATAAGGCCTCGAGCCGCGAAACCTTCGCCCAGGGCGCGTTGCGCGCCGCCCGTTGGGTCGTCGGGAAGCCGCCCGGGATCTACTCGATGCAGGATGTGTTGGGACTCGCCTGAAGCTCTGAACTCGAGGTTGGCGGTCGTGGCGCTGGGGTCTAACTTGGGGGACTCGGCAGCCTTGGTGCGCCAGGCCATGAGCCGCCTCGAGCCGCGCGCGCGAGGCCCGCTGCAGCGGTCTTCCCTCTGGCAGAGCGCCCCGGTCGATTGCCCGGCAAACTCGCCGCCGTTTGTCAATGCGGTCGTGACGTGGTGGGCTGGAGCGGAGGAGACTCCGGAAGGGCTGCTGGGCTACTTGCAGGGGCTCGAATCCGAGTTTGGCCGGCGGCCCAAGCAGATGCTCAACGAGCCGCGCCCGCTGGACTTGGATCTGATCGCGTTGGGCGGCGAGCAACGGAACACCGCGCGCCTGGTCTTGCCCCACCCGCGCGCGGCGCAGCGCCGGTTTGTGCTCGAGCCGCTGGCGGAGATCGCCCCCGATCTGATTTTGCCGGGGCAGTCGCGCTCCGTGCGGCAACTCCTGGCGGCTCTCGCGCCCACCGCGGAGTGGGTGCGGTTGGTTGCCCCGAGGTAAAGCCGCGGAGCGGTCTACCGGCGCCCGCCCTGTTGTCGGGCCGCCTCGGTTTCCGCTCGGATCGTCTGCTCGAGTTCTTCCTCGCGAATGGCCCTTTCGAGCTCGCGCACGCCCGGCAAGCGGCGGCGCTCGGTCCCGGCCAAGACGGCGGCGTCCGACGGGTTTTCGAGCACCGTCGGACGGAGGAGGACAAGGAGTTCGCTGCGCGAGTTGTCCTGCGACCGGCTGCGGAAGAGGTTACCCAGCAGCGGAATGTCTTTGAGGATCGGCACACCCGACTTCGACTTGCTCTTCGAGGTGCGAATGTAGCCGCCGAGGATGATGGTGTCGCCGTTGCGGACCGAGACGGTGGCGCTGGCGCCGCGTCGGGTGGTATTGGGCATCTTGCCCACACCTTGGATTTCGGTGAAGCCAGAGAGCTCCTCGATGTTCTGGTCGATTTCCATGACGACGAGGCCGTCGGGGGTGATGTAAGGGGTGACCTGCAGGTCGATGCCTACGTCCAACTGCTGGAACGTCGAGCTGGGGCCGTAGCCGCCGAAGCCGCCGCCGTAATAGGTGCTGGTGATGTAGGGGACCGACTCGCCGGTGAAGAAGCTCGCGGTCATGGCGTGGCTGGTTTGGACGCGCGGGGTCTGGAGCACCTGCCCCTTGCCATCGGCCGCCAGCGCCCGCACGGCCAGATCGAGGTCGGCGCCGTACTTGCCGAAGTAGCTGAAGCCGCTCGGCAGGCCGCTGCTGAAGTTGGTGATGCTGGACATGAAGCCCTGGCCGCTGTTGCTGCCCACGGCAGAGTCCAGTTTGCCACTGCTACGGCGCAGCAAGGCGGAGACCCCCATCTCGAAGCTGTCGGTGATCTTGACGTCGACTATAATCGCCTCGATGAGCACCTGAGCCAGCAGCCGATCCACTTTGGCCACAATGTTGGTGATCATCTGCATGTCTTCCTTGACCGCGTATACAATCAGCGAGTTGGACCGTTCATCCGGCACGATGCGGGCGTCCCCCAGCAACCGCACCTCGCCCGCCGCCCCAGCCGCGCGACTGACAATCCCCTGCAGCCGTTGGTTGAAGCTGGCGACGCCCCCCGGTTGCGCGAGGACGTTCTGCTGCGGTTGCACCTGCCCGGTGGGGGTGCGGTTGAGCGAGCTGCGCGAGCCGCCCAGGCCGCCGGTCGCGCCCCGGCTCGACGAACCGCGCATGCTCGACGTGCGGCGGGCGCCGGATGTGCCGGTCGTTCCGGCCACGCCACCGCCCCCTCCGATGAGGGTGCTCATGGTCGAGTAGATGTCCTCGACCTTGCCGTACTTGATCGGAATGACTTCGAGCTTGTGGTCCAGCTCGACCTCGATGTCGACCTTCTCGACGATCTCGAGCATCCGCTTGATGTTGGCGGCGTAATCGCGGATCACCAACGTCATCGTGCTGTCGATGGCGATGATGCCGTTCTGGACGCGGCCAAAACCGGCGATCAACTGCTGCATCTCCGAGGGCAGGGCATACTTGAGTTGGACGATCTTGGTCACGAACTGAGCCGCCTCCGGCAGGTCCTCCGGGTCGACCTCGGAGAAGGCCGCCCCCTCGGTCAGGGCCTGCTGACTGGGCACGGCCGTCACGAACTTGTCGCCGACATTGATCATGGTGATCTGGTTCAGCGTCAACACGCTGTCCAGCGCTTGGATGGCTTCTTCCTTGGTGAGATCGGTCTGGGTCTTGAGCGTGATTTGGGCCGCCGGCAGTTGGTTGGGACGCAACACGGTGCGTCCGGTGAATTCCGCGTACACCGCGAGCACTTGCTCGAGCGGCATCGACTGGAACGCGATCATGCCGGCCGGGATAATCGCGTTGTTGTCCAACGCCGAGAGATTCGTGCTCGCCGGGACGATGGCCGTAGCCAGAGCTGGCGTGCGGCCGGATGGGCCGGCGGCAGGCTGAGGCGGCACGGGCAACGCAGGCGCAGGCAAGGTGGGCACCGGCGGCGCCGGCACCGCCGTGGTGCGGGGCCCACCGATCGTGCCGCGCACGGGAATCTGGCGCGTGACGACGTTGGTGCCGGACTGCACCGTGGCCGTGATCGAGCGCTCCTCCGGAGGATTCCCCGGCGCGGCCACGGCGGGCGGCGCGGGGGGAACCGAAGGCGGCGTCAGGATGTCCCGCGGCGCGGGCGCAGGGAGAGCCGGCACGGCCGGGGGCGCGGCTGGGTCGGCCTGGGCGAAGGCGTCGGGTGACGCGAGCCCGATCGCCCCGGCGACAACAGCGAGGGTCCAGAGGGTTTTCACGACTTCTTCTTGGTTGTGGTAACGGCCCCGATGGCCGGTCGCGGCGCATTCGAGGCGGTGGCCGCGGGAGTGGGACCGGGCAGCGGCGCGGCGGCGGCGGGCTTGGCGCCCTTTTGGTAGCTCGCCACCAGGGTGATTTCACCGTTCAGCCGGTAAAGCGGCGGGTCCGGCCGCAACGTCAGGTCGCGCACGCGGATCAGCGAGGAGCCGGAGCCGAGCGCGATGAGGAAGTCGATCAGTTCCTTGTCGCGGGTGTTGACGCCGACGGCTACGGCCTGCTCGTCGAAGAAGGTGTTGGTGCTGGTGAGGGGGTTGGCGGGCAGGGTACGCGCCGAGGTGATGTCCACGCTGAACTGGACGGCCTGGCTCTGCACCGTGCGCATCAATTGCAGCGCCTGCGCCTCGGGCAACACGGCTGAGCCCTGCCGCTCGAGCGATTCCAGGCGCCGGCGGTACTCGGGGATGCGCGCCACCTCGGCTTGGTAGGCCTGCAAGGTCTGGCGCGCGTTGGCCAGTTGCTGTTCGAGGCGGGCGCGGTCTTTGAAGCGGGGCCAAACGAACAAGGCATTGAGCACCACCACCACAACCGTCAGCACGACTACCAGGATGCGCCGTTCCTGCGGCGTGAACTTCATGCCGGTGCTCTCCGTGCTCATTCGAGGTCCGCGCGTTTGAGTTCGCACTCGATACTCCAGTTCGCTGGCCGATTCGGCTGGTTGGCCACCGCCTGGATCGAGCGGGTGTTGACCTGGCTGAACAACGGTCCGCCGTGCGCCTGCGCCTTGCTCAGGGCCTCGTTGAAATCGCTCACGCGACCCTGCTGGTCGGCGGGGACCGTGCCAAACAGACTCAGGCGCTTGCCTCGCGCCAAACCGAGCGAGGTGAGCGTCATTTCCTCGGGCAAAGCCTCCGCCACCGCTTTCCAGCAGTCCAGCGCGGCAAACCGCAAGTTGGCCTGTTCCTGGAAGACCTGCAGCCGCGCCTTCAGCTCGAGAGCTTGACGATGCTCGGGGGCCAAAGCGGCGACCTCTCGGTCCACCCCGCTCTTCTGGTAGTGCACGTAGCGCAAAAAGCCAAAGTGAATCAGGACCACAAGCAGATAAAGCAAACCCACCGCCGCCAATCCCCGCATCCAGAGCCGGTCGATAAACTGCTGCCGATACCGGCTCGCGTAATCGGCCGGCACCAGGTTGACCTGGGTGTTGGCCCCGGCCGCCACCGCCGCCAGTTTCGCCGGCGGCAAGGGCGCACTGACTTCGAGCGTGTTACCCGCATAGGCGCGCAACTCGGGCTCGAGCTCGGCCGCGAGCGCCGGCTCCGCCACCAGACGCCAGTGGGGTTCGGGCGCCAGCCAGCCTTCAATCTCGCCCGCCCAAGCGAGCTGGCGGAGCAATTCGACCAATCGCTCGCCGGCCGACCCGCCGCCGGGCAGCGTCAGTAGGTTCAGGTTCCGCAGCCGGCCCTCGCGCCACCATGCCACCAAGCCCGAAACGACCTCGACCGGCCCGGTGGGCTTGGTCTCGCTCTGCTTCTGCTCCGACGTCGACGGGGGCGCTAGCACGGCCGGATCCACCCGCTCGATCCAACAGTGCACGCAGATGCCATCGCCCTCGCCTTCCCCAGGCAACTCGCCGGCCTGAGCCGAGGAGGCACCCGGTTGGAACACGCCGAACTTGGGTCCGCGGGCCCTGCGCCCGGCCGAGGTGGCAGAGCCCGAGCGGGGCCGCGCGGCAGGGGTGGCGGGCGGCGCGACGCCGGCCGGTGGCCGGCGCTGGAGGACATCATGAAGTTGCGGCAGCTCGAGTCGATCGGCGAGGTACCCGGAGGTCTCGAGCTCGCCGAGGTACTCCTCGACGGTGCTCCGGACGGCCATCAGGGCCAGGACACAGCGCGCCCCGCTGGGCGCGCCAGGCAAGGGCTGGAACGTCCAGACCATCTGGTTCATCGGCAGCGGCGAGACCAGCTCCAACTGCGACTCGACCCTCCCCGAAAACTCGGTGGGCTTCTCACTCTCGGTCGGGGCGGGAAGGTCGCTGAGGATGCGGACGAAGACCTGGCTCGAGGGCAGCCAGGCGAGATTCAAGCGAGGCTTCCACAGGTGGCTGACCGTCTTCGTGACGGCTGGCTTGGGCAGCGAAGCTTGGGCGTCGAAGGTGCGCTCCGCGAAGAGCTGGGGGCCCTCGCCGCCCCGCGTGAACTGTCGCAGGACGCGCCGTTCCCCGGCGGTCTGCAGGACGTTGCAGTGCTGCCACCGCGTCGGTTTATGAGCTGGCCGCTTCACGCGTTGGCTTTCGGTTGGTGAACTCTCTGCAAAACGACTCTCCCTATTTCAACAGTGCGATCCGCAGTCGCGGGGCACCCCCGCTAGGACTCATCCAGCAGCCCACTGCCATGCTTGAGGGCGATGGGATCCGGCTCGTGGCCGGGCGAGCTGGCCGCCGGCGCTGCCGCGGCGGTCGGAGGGGTGTGGCTTGGGCCGGCTAGTTCGTCGATGTGTTCCTCGATCTGGGTCACCCGCAACACCTCCTCGATGGTCGTTGGCGGGTGGATGGGTTTGCCGTCACGGCCCACTTGGATCCGTTCCGCCTGGGTCTTGAGCCAACCATCTTCGCGCAAGGTCAGCGAACCGTCGGCCTTGGCCTGTTGGACGATGCGCGAGGCGGGACTTCGTTCCATCACCAAGGGTCGGACCTTCTCGGTCATCACCAGCAGCTCGTAGATACCCGTGCGCCCTTGATAGCCAAGCTGCCGGCACTCGTCGCAGCCGGCTCCCTTGTAGAACGTCGCGCCCCCAGCCCACTCCGCGGGGAACTTCTTCCGCAGCAGATACTCGAGGCTGTAGTCCTTCCCTTCCGCGAGCTGGGTCTGGCAATCCGGGCACACCGTCCGGACCAGGCGTTGGGCCATGACCGCCTCGACCGACGAGGCGACCAGGAACGGCTCGATCCCCATGTCGATCAACCGCGTGAAGGCGCTGGCGGCATCGTTCGTGTGCAGCGTGCTGAACACCAAATGCCCCGTCAGCGCCGCGCGAATCGCGATCTCGGCCGTCTCGAGGTCGCGAATCTCCCCCACCATTACCACGTTGGGATCTTGCCGCAGGATATGCCGCAAACCGACGGCAAAGCTCAGCCCAATCTCCGGGCGCACGGCGATCTGGTTCACGCCTTGGATTTCGTACTCGACCGGCTCTTCCACCGTGAGAATCCGCTTCGTGCCCTTGGTCTCCCGGTTGATGAAACTAAGAAAGCAATACAACGAGGTGGACTTGCCCGACCCCGTGGGGCCGGTCACGAGGAAAATGCCGTGGGGCTTCTTGATCAGGTTCTCAATCACGCCCTGCTGCGAGGCTGACAGGCCCAAGTTGCTAATGTTGAAAGCCGTATCGCCCCGATTGAGCAACCGCAGCGACACGCTCTCGCCGTAGACCGTAGGTACCGTCGATACCCGGATGTCCAGCTCCTGTTTGCTGATGCGGACGTTGATCCGGCCGTCCTGCGGCAGCCGCTTCTCGGCAATGTTCATCCCCGACATCACCTTGACGCGCGAAATGATGGCCGCCTGGTAATGCTTCACCTTCTTGGGATCGCTCAATTGAGGCGGCAGAGGCTGCTCGTAGAGCATGCCATCAATCCGGTATCGAATCCGTAACCGCCGCTCCATGGGCTCGAAGTGGATGTCCGTCGCGCGCCCATTGTAGGCCTCCTTGATCACGTCATTGACGAACTTGATCACGCTCGCCTCTTGGTCGCCACCGGCGATCTCTTTGTCTCCCGTGATCTCGAGGTCCGGCTCGCTCTCGTCCACCATCTGGTCCAAGGCCGTGGCGCCCATGCCGTACCGTTCCTTGAGCGCGTCCTCGATCTGCTCCCGCGGCACCAGGGCAAACTGGACCGGACGCTTGGCGCTGAATTGCACGGCGCTGAGCATGCCGGAGTCAAATGGATTATTGACCGCCAGAACCAGGCGACCCTCCCGCACCACCACTGGCACCGCCAGATGGCCAAAGGCCACCTTCGCCGGCAACTCGAGTGCCAGGCGCCCGACGTCTTCAGCCGCCACGTCCACCGGCGGACGCGCGCTCTCGAGGTATGGCCAACCTAGGGCCTCCGCCAGCCGCCGCAACAGCACCGGTTCGTCCAGTTGTGTCTCGCTCTGCAAGTACCCCATCAGAGACGGCGGCGGCGGTGTCTCGGTTTGCCCCTGGCTCTGGCTGTCTTGGGCCGCTCGCCGGGCGCGCTGGCAGTGCGCATGCCACGCCTCGACCTGCTCCGCCGAAAGCAGAGCCGCTTGAGCCAAGACCGCTTTAACTGATCGATACGCCATGCGCTATGCGTTAACCGTGTGTGCCAACGTGCCAACGGGTTATACAGCAGCCAACTCGAAAAGTTGCGGTGCCAATCCACAAATCGGTCCCCCGTCACCGCCGCGCCCATCCGGCACCCAGCGGCACACTGCGAGACAACCGACGCCACCCTAGCCTATCGTCGCGCAGAGACAACCGCTTGAGCCGCAACCGCTGGGGCGAACCGCTAGGGCTACCCCTCGACCCCTCGCGTCAATCGAGGCCGATCCTGAACCAGGAGTTGGATTCGCGCAACCTCGGACCACCGCCCTGCGGATCGTCGTGGCAGGTCACTACGACTCCTCGGTCTTCATCGGCGGCACGGTGTCGGTTGGAATGCCGGCGCGACACGTCCGTGGCGGTCACCACCACTTCTCGGTCTTCATCTGGGCTTTGGACGCGCCAAGATGCCGAACGACCATCTCTTCGGCCGCATCCACCAACCCCTGGGAGCCGCAGGCATAGAAGACCGTCTTGGCCAAGTCCTCCACCTGCGCTCCGATCCAGCCGGGGTCGATCCGGCCCCGGCGACCCTCCCACGGTTGCTCCTGGGCTAATCGCGTGCAGGTAACGAGCAGGCGAAACTGTGGGTTGGCGGCCTCGAGTTGGCGAAACTCGTCTTGGAAGATGATCTCACCCGGGTGACGCACGCTGTAGAGTATCGTGATCCGCGTCGTCAAACCTCGCAGCGTCGATTCCCTCGCGAAGGCGCGAAAAGGGGTAACCCCCGACCCGCCAGCGATGCAGACCAAGTGTGTGTCCGGTTCATAAACCGGGAGAAACTTGCCGGCGGGGGGCAGGACCCAGAGCTTGTCGCCCACCCGTGCCCAGTCCACTATCCGCGTACCCATCTTGCCCTCGCGCTTGACCGTCACGTCGAAGTAGCCGCGGTCTAACGCGCAGGAGCAGAGCGAATAGGCCCGTTTATAGTCGGTTGCCTCGGGCCAATGCAGCGTGATGAACTGCCCGGTCTTGAACTGCGGGTCATAGCCGTCAGGCCAGGTCAGGCGCAGGGTCTTGGTGTCGGGCAGATCCATCCTCACCCGCTCGATCGTCATCTCCAAGGTCGGTTTAGCCATAGCAAAGCATTGGGGCAACAGCAGTCGATTTAAACAACATCATTAAGCTATCCATTGTCTCCCCAAAAACCGTTGCGTCAACGGCCGAATCGTCCTCTCCTCTCGCTCTCTCCCTCGTTTCGGTCGGCTCCCCCTCAGTGTCAACTTCTTTTGACCTGGCAAATACAATACCGCCCGCGGTGCGTGCAGAGAGGCTTGTCAACGACAGAGTTGTCAATGCCTCTTGACGCGGCCACATGAGAGGCGAACGAAGGCGACGAAGAAGGAACGGCGGTCCGACCGCAGCTTCGTTCACACGCGGAAAGCCTGGTGGAGGGTTCGTAGGGGAACCTGAAGAACAGACGTGCCTGGTTAGCCCGTACCCCACTCGACACCAGCGGCTTCCTTCCCAGTTTCCCACACTCCCGTTTAAGGTGGGTGGGGCGAACGGCCTGATAGGAATGGTGTCAACGTCTTTTTGCCTGGCAGGATGACGTAGAACCTGAGGGCCTGTATGACGCTCGGGCTGAGACGGTTTGCCTCGGGCGTCGGGTTCGATCCCCGTGCCCGCGTGCCCGTTGCCCGTTGCCCGTGGATCCGCGTCGCCGTCGTCGTGGCTTTGGCGTTGACGTGCGATCCCCGACCAGGACCAGGGGAAACCGAAGCGAAAGCGACGGTGGCGTTCGGCGGAGTTTACCAGGCCGACTGGCAACCGGCCTCGTCCCACTTGATGCTGCCGCGGTAGACGAGCATCTGCTGGATCGGTTTCCATGCAACAGAGCCATCGAGCAGGGCCACATTGCCCCCTACGGCCCCCAGATCTTTCGAGGTGGCGCCCCGAGCGTCTTCGTTGGCGAAGTCACCCGCCTTCATGATCGGACCGGACTTGCCGTGCGGGGCCAACGACTTGCCGTAGCCTGGCGACCAGTTGTTAGGGTCGGTCAGAAGGACGAGGGTCGGTGGGGCCTCGAGGTTTTGGGGCGAGGTCCATTGGTTAGTGTAGCCGGGCAGCGGGGGCCAAGGCGTGCCCGTGTGTCCACCCAAGTAATTGTAGCCGAGCACATAGCCGTATTCCCGTTCGTACCAACCGTCGGGTTGGCCAAAGGGTTTGCCGAGGCTCGGGCACTCGAAGACCTTGTGCGTTCCCGTGTACGTCAACAGTGCGTTGCGGGTGTTCGAGGAAACGACCGGGATATCCTCGGCGGGCGATTCCGGGTCGGTGGGGAAATCGGTATCGCCGCGGGGCAGTTTTTGCGCGAAGTCGTTAGCGTAGAGATGCGTGGCGAGCGCGAATTGACGGAGCTGGCTTTGGCAGTGGGTCCGCCGGGCCCGCTCTTTGGCCCCCGCCAGCGCCGGCAGCAACAGACCCGCCAGGATCGCGATGATGGCAATGACGACCAGCAACTCGATTAGGGTGAAGGCTAAGGTCGAACGGTTCTCGGCAGGCCTGCGTGCGGGTGTTCTCATGTCTGGCGCGTTACGGTTGTTCGATCACTCGATAAAACCCTTGCGGTCGCTCCTGAGTAAGCGGTTGATCGAGGCGCAGAACGCCTTGGTCCCAGACCAGTGGGCTAGTGAGTTGGCTCCATTGCGACAAAGGCGAAGCCAAGTCCGGGCTGGTGCGCACTTGGATGCCGGATAGGCGCTCGGCGGCGATCGGTTGACCGTCGGCACTGGCCACCGCCAGCTCGAGGACGCGGTCCGGACGCAACACCGGCGCTTGCAGGCGCAGCGGGGGCGGGGGCGGCAAGGCGACATCGAAGGCGACAGCCTGGCGGGTGCTACGGGCGTAGATGCGGCCGTGACTGATGGCGGGCGCGTTCCAGCACTTGCCGCTCAGGGCTTTGAAGCGGCTCACTGGGCGATAAGCTGCCGGGGTGGCTTCGACGGTCGAAAGATCGCCGTTCTCAGTGAGCACCAACAACTTGTCGCCCAGCAGAAGCAGTGCGCCCTGGCCGAAATCGTCGACGGACCACTTCACGGTGCCGGTGACCGGGTCGACACAACGCAAAGGTGCGCGGTTGTAGTCAGCGTGACCGAACATGCCGTAGAGGTGGCCTTGTCGGTAGACGGGCGTCATCCAGTGGCTTTCCAGGCTACGTTTCGCGCTGGTATAGACGGGACTGGCCACCAGGGCGTTTCCGGACTCGCTCACCTTCACCGCCATGGCGCCCACGCCATAGCCGACGGTCGAGAACACCAGGTCTAGATCCTCAGCGACAACCGGTGTGGCGGCGCTCCACACCGAGCCGAAACCGTAGCGCCAAAGGAGCCGGCCGTCCTCGGGCGCCAGCGCCAGCAGATTTCTGGTGGTGGAGAAGATGACCTGCTGTCGGCCATGCAGGGTGGCGAGGACCGGGGTCGCGTAGGTAGCCGATTCAGCCTGGCTGCGCCAGGCCAGGCTCCCGTCGCCGGTGCGCAGGGCGACGATGCTGTTGTTCGAGCTGCCGCAGTTCATCAGGAGCAAATCCCCGACGATCAGCGGCGAGGCAGCGCTTTGCCAATCGGGCAGTCTGCCGCTGTAAAGGCTTTGGAGGTTTCTGGTCCAAACCACGGCGCCGTCCTCGGCGCGGAGGCTGTAGACCTCGAGGCGTGAAGCCACCAAGAAGACTCGTCCATCGCGCACGGTTGGGGTCGAGCGCGGGCCGTCGCTGCCTGCGCCTGGGCCACTGGCACCCGAGGTGTAACTGGCGGTGCCGACGGGTCGCGCCCAGAGTTCAGCGCCCGAGTCGGCGTCCAGTGCAAGGCAGACCTCACGCGCCTGACCGCTCACGTCACGCTTAATCAGCGTGAAGGCGCGGCCGCCGCTGACGGCGAATCCGCCGAAACCATCGGTGAGGGAGACGCGCCAGAGAACTGGGGGCCCAGCCGCGGGCCATTCGGTAGCGATTCGCTCAGTGCTGGTGCCGTCGGTACGGGGGCCGCGGAACTGTGGCCAATCCTCAGCGGAACAGACCGACCAACCGGCGAGCAAGCCGGTCAACCAGGCCACCTCGATGCGCAACAGTCGCGCATGCAAGCACTTAAGTTCATTCGGTATCCTCAGCCAGGTCTTCATTTGGCCTTAAAGTCGCCCGCAGTGCCTCTCCGGTCAAACCGCATTCCGACCTACTACACGAGCCAGTACCGTGCCAATATCAAGCGCGACCCTTGGGGACCGGTGCGTGCCCTGTCCTCAGCGCAGCGGGAGCAGTTGGCCGGGATCGGTCCGCTACGGCGTTGCGGTCGCAGGTGACCAACCTCGAACGTAGCGGCGAACCGGCGTTCGCCGCTGATCCTCCTCCCCTCCCGCCCCATCCCCGAGCCCGTTGAGCGGAAATGACGGCGGCGGCGCCCATCCTCCGCCGCTACGGGTGAGGGGTGACGGTCTGGCTACGGGCCGTGATCAGGGTGACGGAGAGGTTTCGGGTGGCGGAAACCAGGGCCGAGTCGGCAGGGAGGATCGCGCTGAGGTCACTGGAGGCGAGTCGGACCGTAGCGGTGGCCGAAAGGACCCGAGTCCGGCGTCGGGGGATTCGTGTGTCGGGGATTCTTGTTGCAGAAGTTGGGCGGCTCTGGCATAGAGAGGCCACGGTTTCGAAAGCAATGAAGGGCGTAGCATGCCTAAGCAACCTGGCATTTTGGTCGTCGACGACAACACACAGGTCTTGACGGTTTTCTCCTTTCTGCTGCGGTCACACGGTTACGAGGTGTGGGAGGCGACCAGCGGGGAACGATGTTGGGCATTGGCGCTAGAGAAGCACCCGGACGTGATCCTGCTGGACGTGGTGTTACCCGACAGTGACGGGTTGGAGATCTGCAAGCAGTTGAAATCGCACCCTGCGTTACTGGGGACGTTTGTCGTTTTGATTTCGGCGTTGGTGACGGCGTCGGAGGATCGGACCAAAGGCCTCGAGGCTGGGGCGGACGATTACATCACTCGGCCCATCCAGATGCCTGAGTTCATTGCGCGGGTGCAGTCGATTGTCCGCATTCAGCAGGCGGAGAAGGGCCTGCGGGAATCGGAGGCGCGCTGGCAATCGCTGGTGGACAACCTACCGGACTTGGTGGTGAGCGTGGACTGTACTGGGGTGATTCAGTTTGCCAATCGGCCACGGGTGGGGGGTGCGGCGGGGAAGCTGGTGGGGACGAGTGTGTTCCAACTTTGTCCGCAATCGGCGGACTCGCTGCGCGAGGCGTTGCGGGTGGCGCTGCAGACGCATGAACCGCAGACGGTCCCCATCCCTGAATGGCAGAGCCAGCCTGCTGGAGAACCGGTGCATTGCCGGGTGGGCGTGATTCGGCGCGGGCAGCGCGTTCTGGGCGCCACATTCATCTTCCCGGAACCGGCCGGTGCCGCTTGGCCGAGCGGCCGTACGAGCCGGGAGCCTCGGCCTGCGGCGGTGGGCGTCTGAGCTTGCGGGCCTGACGAGCGGGAGGATGGGTCGAGGAGGCGCTTGGCTTAGCGTTCTTGGGTGATAACGTGGAGGGCGTCGATTTTCAGGTGTCGCGGGTCTAGGACTTGGGTTTTGCCGCCGGGCCATCGGATTTCGAGGCCGTCGACGCGGGTGTGGTTGCCGAGGCCGAAGGTGACGGGCAGTTCGGACTGGGAGAGGTAACCGCGGGTGGGCATGACGGTGCGCGAGTAGAGGCGGCTAGCGAGGCGGATTCGGACTTCAGCGCCGATGGCGTCGCGATTGGCGGTGGCGCCGACGAGTTTGAGGCGGAGCCAATGATGGCCGAGTTTCTGGTCGTTGCGCAGGAGCAAGGGCGGGCCGCCAATCTGGGCGAGGATAACATCCAGATCGCCGTCGCCGTCGAGGTCGGCGAAGGCGGAGCCGCGGCCGACGATGGGCTGGAAAAGGTCGGGGCCGCATTTGGCGGGGGGTACAGAGATGAAGCTGGGGCCTTTGCTGCCGCCGGCGTTCCAGAAGAGTTGAGCCGGTTGGGCGTAAGTTTGACTTTGCTGCACTTTGCTGATCTCGGTTTCGAGGTGTCCGTTGGCGGTGAGGACATCGAGCCGGCCGTCCAGATCGTAGTCGAAGAAGAAGATGCCGAACTTGAGGAGGAGGCGGCTGGCGGGGCCGATGCCTTCGGTGATGGCCTCGTCGGCGAAGGTGAGGGGTTTGGTTTGGGAGACGTAGAGGGCGGTCATTTCGTTGGCGAAATTACCGATGGCGATGCCGATGGCATCGTCGTTGCGGAAGCGGGCGACGTCGATGCCCATCGCTCCGCGGGTCTGGCCATACGAATCGAACGCGATCCCCGCGAGGGCGCCGATCTCCCGGAAGGTGCCGTCGCGGTTGTTGTGGAAGACGTAGTTTTGGACCGTGTCGTTGGCGACCACCACGTCCAGCCAGCCGTCGTTGTCCAGGTCGGCGGGCGCCAACCCGAGGGATTTGGCGGCGGGCACGCCGGTCACGGGGCTTTTGATCTGGACGCCGGCCCATTTCGAGACGTCGGTGAAGCGGCCGTTGCCGTCGTTGTGGTAGAGGAATGGGAAGGTGCCCGGGAAATCCCGCGGTTGGCCGTAGGCGCGGCCGATGCCGACGAGTTTATAGCCCACTTCGTAGTCGATTTCCTTGGACCATTGCACGTAGTTGCAGACGAACAGATCCAGCCGGCCGTCCCGATCGTAATCGAAGAAGGCACAACTGGTGCTCCATTCCTGGCCGGACCCGCCCACCCCAGCGGAGAGGGTGACGTCTTCGAACCGGCCGGTGCCGAGGTTGCGGAAGAGGCGGTTACCGCCCACGCCCGTGATGAACACGTCCACCCAGGAGTCGTTGTCGTAATCTCCCACGGCACAACCCTGGCCGTACAGGGTGACATCCAGACCGGATTCGGCGGTCACGTCTGTGAATTGGCCGGTGCCGTCATTGCGGTAGAGGGCCATGGTGGGAAGTGGTTTGTCTGCGGGGGCATGCCCAGGCCAGAAGGTCGAGTTGATCAGCAGGAGGTCTGGGTCGCCGTCGTTGTCGAAATCGAAAAAGGCCACCCCGCCGCCCATCGTCTCCGGGAGCAGCTTGTCGCCGTAGGCACCGTTGACGTGGGTGAAAGCAATGCCTGCCGAGGCGGTGATGTCGGTGAAGCGGGTCACCGGAATCTCGTGGATCAAGGAGGGCGGCGGCTGGGGCGCGCTGAGTTGGGTGAGTTGGGGGGCGCGCGCCGGCGGCTTGCGTTGGAGCCAGAAGAACGCCCCGGCGCCACCGGCGACGACGATGGCCAGCACCACCAGTGACCAGCGGAAGGCCGTGCCGATGACGGCATCATCGTAGTGGGCGACCTCCTCGTCGCCGGGCGTGGCGTCGGTGCGTTCGGCCTGGGGTGGGTCGAGCGGTGGCGGCGGTCTTTGTGGATCGCTCATCGGAGTTCGGTCATGGTCACTTTGGTGGGCTGGTCCGTCAACCCTGGGGCGCCGGGTCGATGCAGGGGGTAGATCACGATGGCTTGCGCGGCGTGATCGGCGGCGGGGTTGCGCCGGCGCTCGAGGTTGATGGCGCGGTCGCGGGCATGATCGTCGGGCCGGTACTTTTCATGGAGGCGCTGGTGTTCGGCGGCCTGGAAGTCTTGGCCCAGTTGCCGATGCAGCAGGGCGAGGTTGTAGTGGGCCGCGAGATTCTCCGGGTCCTCGGCTAGCACACGGTCGAACTCCCGCACGGCAGCCTCGATGAACTCGGCTTGGCGGGCAGGGTCGCCGCGTTCGAGCTTCGCCCGCTCGAACAAGGTTTGCCCCAGCTCGATGCGGACCTCGTAGTCGCGACTGAAGTCAAACTTGCGCGCCGCGAGCGCTGGGTCACGGTCTTCGAGGATGCTGCGGAACTGGGCGATGGCTTCATCCAAGTAGCCATTCTGTTTATTGACCAGGCCTGTGAACCAAGCGACGAGCCACCAGGGGGCCGGAGGCGCCGCGCGGGCGGCGCGCCCGAGGGCCTGGACGGCGTCGTCGAGGCGGCCTTCTTTGAGGTAGACGCGAGCCAGGTTCACGGGACCGTCCCAGCGGCCAAGCCGCTCGACCTGGGCGAAGGCGTGTTCGGCTTGGATGAGTTCGCCCTTCTCACTGCCCTTGTCGCCCTCGAGCAACAGGCCGATGCCGTAGTCGTTCCAACGCTGCCAGGTTGGGATGGGGGAGTCGGTTTGGGCGAGGTGAAGCGCGGGATGTCCGGCGATGGGGAAGGTGATTTGGTCCGTGGCGATCGTGGTGATGGGCAGGTCGTTGGTGACCGTCAGGGGCGCGCCGCGCCGGTAGCCGGCATCGTGGATGTAGTTGAGGTAGACCGTGTCGAACTTGCGGTACCGGAGCTGGATCGTCAGGGTCAACGGCTCGGTCTGGTCGAGGGGCACGTCGAGGCGGTAATGGACGACCTGAGCGGCGCCGGGGTTGATTTGGCGATTGTAGAGCGGGGTGAAGATGTCCTGGGGGTTGCGCCGGTCGATGCGGTATCCGTCCTTATCGAGCATGTACACGTTAAGGAAGTGCGCCCACGGATCCACCTCGCGGTGCGGCCCCAACCCGCCGCTGCGCCCGAGGACGCGGGTCTCGCTGCGGGCTTGGACGTCAAGCCAGGTTTCGTTCGAGTCCGCAGTGCCTTGGGTGTACTGGTGGCCGAGCTTGAGGGTGCGGACGACGACCTCGACCAGGTAGGTTTGCCCTGGTTCGAGGGCGGGCACCTCGGGGCGCAAAGGCGCCGTGAGCGGGCTATCGACGGTACCGCCCTCTTTGAGGCCGAACAGGTCGACGCGCAGCGAGTCCTTGAGGAACTCCTCGTGCCGCCGGACGATGTCCGGTTCGCCGCGGAGGTGAGCGATCCCGGTATTGGCCGCCGGGAACAGGTGATCATGGATGCTGAGGACGCGGTGGGCTGGGTCGAAGAACTTCGCGCCGAAATCCTGGGAGGGCTGCAGGGGCATGTGGCAGTCGGCGCAGTTCGGTTTTGCTTGATCTGGGTAATAGAAGCTGCGGGCGCCGTGCCCCGATACGCCGCTGAGCAGGAAGGAATCGTAGCTGTTTTGGCCGCGCAGCCACTCTTTGTAGTGGTTCAACTCCCGGGGGATGCTGACCTTATGGCACACCGAGCAGAACTCGGCGGTGCGGTGGAGGGGTTTGAGGAAGGTCTGCTTGTGGAACTCCGGTTTGGCCTTGACGAGCTGCCGGTTGAGGTAGGCCAGGAAGCGGTTCGTGCTGAAGACGAAGGGGTAATGGGTGGGCTCTTCGATGGTGTAGTCGCCGTTCCCGATCGGACTGTTCACATTCACGATCGAGTGACACGACGTGCAGGTAATGCCCGCGTGGGCGGTCGGATGTCGTTCGAGATCGAACTGGGGGTCGTCGAAGGCGCCGCTGAAGAAGGGCACGGGATCGTGGCACCCCGCGCACCAACGGGCGGCCTTGACGTCGCCATCGCGCGCAAGCGCCACGGCGCGCGTTTCCCTTATGCTGAACAAGTAGGGCTGATTGTTGAACGAGCTGAAGTGGTGTGCGCTATGGAACCAGCCGTCATAGGCATCGGAGTGGCACTCTTGACAGTAGCTGTCCATCGTCAACGTCTTCGCCGGGATGAAGTTCCCGGTCGCGGTGCGGGCCCGCGAAGGGTGGAAGTAGCGCTCACCCTCCGGCGGCCCGACCACGTTCCACTTGCGCGGATCGGTGGTGTGGAGGCCCACCATCGCGGCCACCCCAAGCGCCACGCCGCCCGCCCAGCCCAGGCCCACCCGCCAACGGATCCGCGGCCCCGCCAACCGGTGGAGCACGTAGAGCCAAACCACCGCGACCGGCGCCAGCACGTGTCCCCAATACGCGAGCGAACGCAGATCGGGATCTTTGAGCTCGAAGCGGCCGAGCCGCAGCAGCGCCAAGCCTGTGCCGAGCAAGACCAGCGTCGAGATCAGGAGGGCGTACCCGGCAAGAACGGCGCGGCGGTTAGGGCGGTTCCAGGCGTTGCGCAGGTGCAGGACGCAGAACACCAGGAAGGGGACCGCCACCAGCACCCCGAGGCCGAGATGCCCCAGAAACATGAGCTGATAGAAATAGTTCTGGTAGGACAACCCGCGAGACCATTCGAGGAAGGTGATGCTCAGCAGGTAGACCGAGTTGGCCCCTAAGACGGCCACCAGCCCGAACACCGCCAGCAGCAACACCCTCAAGCGCGGCCCGATGGCGCGTTGATACTTCTTCGTCGGGCGCGAGGCGGCAGGGAGTGCGGCTGGGTTTGCAGAGCTGGCCATACGACCTCGAGCAAAAACAACAATGCGGATGGACTATAACGTCGAGTACTTATTCACACAAGCCGCCTTTACGTAACACAGAGCGGGGGGCGTCCCACGGT
>VHCO01000010.1 GCA_016871715.1 Verrucomicrobiota bacterium | reverse complement strand
TTGGGGAGTCGCGGTGCCGTGGGCGTTGATATAGCCGATGTCTTCGGGGTTGAGGCGGGCCGCGCGCAGCGCCCTGCGCATGCAGCGAGCGGCGCCTTCGCCTTCGGGGGAGGGGGCGGTCATGTGGTGGGCATCGGCGGTGTTACCGTAGCCGACCAACTCGCAGTAGATGCGGGCGCCGCGCGCCTTGGCATGGTCGAGTTCCTCGAGCAGCAGGATGCCCGCGCCTTCACCCATGACAAAACCGTCGCGTTCGAGATCGAACGGGCGCGAGGCGCGTTGGGGTTCATGGTTGCGGGTGCTCATGGCCTTCATGGCGCAGAAGCCGCCGATCCCGAGCGAGGTGATCGTGGCCTCGGTTCCGCCGGCCAGCATGGCTTGGGCATCGCCCATCTTGAGTGTGCGCCAGGCTTCGCCGATGGCGTGGGAGGCGGTGGCGCAGGCGGAGCAAGTGGCCAGGTTGGGGCCGCGCAGCCGGTAGTACATCGAGAACAGCCCGGAGGCCATGTTCAGGATGAGCATCGGGATCATGAACGGAGACAACCGGCCCGGTCCACGCTGCAGGAGTAGCCGGTGCTGCTCCTCGGTGGTTTGGAGGCCGCCGATGCCCGAGCCGATGAACACGCCGATCTCATCGCGGTTGCAGCGGTCCAGTTCCAGGCCCGCGTCGCGCAGGGCGAGGTAAGCCGCCAGGACACCGAATTTGGTGAAGCGATCCGTGCGCCGCTCGTCTTTCGGCGAAGGAAAGGCCGGTGCGGCGTCCAGTTGTTTGACCTCCGCGGCGATCTGGCAGTCGTAGGCCGAGGCGTCGAAGAGGCTGATGCGGTCAATGCCGCATTGGCCGGCGAGCAACCGTTCCCAGAACGTGGCCAGATCGTTTCCCAAGGGGGTGACGACCCCCAGGCCGGTGACTACGACTCGACGTTCGCCGTGCTGTTCGCCCATAAAAAAAAGAGGCAGCTTCGTGCGGTCTTCAGCCGCGGCTGCCCCTGGACGCAGGCATCCCGCCCTTACTTCTGGAGGTTATCTTCGATGTACTTGATGACGTCGCCTACGGTGAGGAGCTTCTCGGCCTCCTCATCCGGGATCTCGTGGCCGAACTCCTCTTCCAGGGCCATGACCAACTCGACCACATCGAGCGAGTCCGCGCCCAGGTCCTCGATGAACTTGGCCTCGGGGGTCACCTGGTCCGCGTTCACGTTGAGTTGCTCGACGATGATCGCTTTGACTCTTTGCTCAACCGATTTTTCAGCAGACATGCGTTACTCCGTTCTCGTTTTCGTGTGTGTGTCTAAGCAAGGTTACCCCAGGGCGTCAAGCCCCGATTGCCAGCTCCGTCCGCGGCGCCCCCTGCGGGCGCGCCCGCCTCGGGGCCTCAGCCGCCCTGGTGGCGCTGCGCTCACATGGCCAAGCCGCCATCGACCGCCAGGACCTGGCCGGTGATGTACCGAGCGGCCGGCCCCGCGAGAAACAGGGCTGCGTATGCCACATCTTCCGGTTGGCCAAAGCCGCCTAAGGGAATTCGTTTCGACAACTCCTGCCGCGCCTCCCCTGGGAGGGCGGCGGTCATGTCCGTCTCGATAAAGCCCGGCGCCAAGGCGTTGACGGTGATGCCCCGCGAGCCCAGCTCACGGGCGAGCGACTTGGTGAACCCGATCAGGGCAGCTTTGCTAGCGGCGTAATTGCATTGGCCGGCGTTGCCTAGCAGCCCGCTGACCGAGGTGATCTGGATAATCCGCCCGGCGCGCTGCTTCAAAAACGTGCGCGTGAGGGCCTTGGTGAAGTTGAATGCGCCCTTGAGGTTGGTGTCCAGCACCAGGTCCCAGTCCGCCTCGGTCATCCGCAGCAGCAGCCCGTCTCGGGTCACCCCGGCGTTGTTGATGAGGATGTCTACCCGCCCAGTCTCAGCCACAATCTGCCCCGCCGCGTCCGCCACCGCTTGGGCGTCGCTCACATCGAGCGCTCGGGCCCAGGCGCGGCGCCCGAGGGCGCGCACCTCGTCGGCCACATGGTCCGCATTGGCGGCGGTGCGCGACACGCAAACGACGTCTGCGCCTTCCGCGGCGAAGCGCAAGGCGATGGCCCGGCCGATTCCGCGGCCGGCGCCGGTTACCACGGCGATCTGGTGGTCAAGCTGGCCCATAGCGGCTGGTAGTTGTCCGGTGTCTGGCGGTGGTTGTCAACTCGGGATGGTGGAAGTGGCCGGTTCCCGAATCCTTAGCGAGGCGCAGCGCGGACGGGCACGTCCGCCAAGCGGGTCTGACGACCCGCGCCCCACAGGGAGCCTGCCGGGTCTCACCCGCGATGGCAGCCCTCAAGCACCTCGCTAAGGATTCGGGCCGGTTCTGCCGCCAGGGCGGCCACGGTGGCCTCGAGGCTGGCGGGGTCGCCCACATTGAGCACGCGCGCTTGGGGCGCGATGCGCTTCAAGAAACCGCTCAAGGCGGTGCCCGGGCCGAGTTCGAGGAACTGGCGGTGGCCTTGGTCGAGCAGGTAACGAATCGTTTCCTCCCAACGCACGGACGAGGTGACTTGCTCGACGAGGCGTGTGCGGATGGTCTCCGGGGTGCCGTGGGGTTGGGCGGTGACATTCGAGATCACGGGCACCCTGGGGGGGGCCAGGATGACGGTGGCCAGCGCAACGTCGAGTTTGGCGCGTGCGCTGGTCATCAACCGCGAGTGGTACGCGCCGGCCACCGGCAAGCGGAGGGCGCGCTTGGCCCCTCTGGCCTTGGCCAGCTCACAGGCTTGGGCCACCCGTTCGGTCTCGCCCGAGATCACGAGTTGACCTGGGCAATTGAGGTTGGCGAGCTCGACGCCGGCTTCGGCGCAGACTGCCCGGGTAGGTTCTTCCGCCAAGCCGATCACCGCCGCCATACTGCCGTGGGTGGCGTCGCAGGCCTCGTGCATGAATTGACCTCGTTGGCGCACCAACCGCAGGCCGTCCTCGAAGGTGAACGTGCCGGCGGCGGCGAGGGCGGTAAATTCCCCGAGGGACAACCCGGCGGCGGCCTCGAACGTTAAGCTGGGCACGCGCCGCTGCAGCAGTTGCAGGGCGATCCAACTGACCACGAAAATCCCCGGCTGCGCGTGCTCGGTCTTGGTCAACTCGAATTCCGGTCCCTGGGCGCAAACGCGAGCCAGATCGTACCCGAGGGTCTCGTTGGCCTGCTGGAAGAGGTCGCGCGCCGGTGCGTAGCGCTCGGCGAGGTCGCGGCCCATGCCGACGTACTGGGCGCCTTGGCCGGCGAAGAGCAGGGCGGTTTTCGTCATACGTGCCGGCGACTAAACCGGAAAGGCTGCGCAAGGGAAAGCCAGGATTTCCGCGAAGCCGCCTTCAGGTTGCGCGGGGTCGCTGGGCTTGGGTAAGGTGCTCCTGTGATCGAGTCGATCTCGCTGGGGTTGGCCCTGGACGCCAACCGGTTTGCCGTGCTCGGGACGCCGCTGGTGGCGACGTCGCATGCGGAGTTGGCGGCGTGGTGTCATGGGCGAGCGCGCCGGCCGGGCCCGGTCGCCCTCGAGTTTACGAACACACATATCGTGACGCTGCGCCGGCGCGACCCCGCCTATCGCGAGTTGACCAGTGCCTACGACTATTTCATCCCGGACTCAGCGCCGTTGTTGTGGTGTCTGAATCGGCAAGGCGCGCGGCTGCGCGATCGCGTCTATGGGCCGACCTTCCTGCGCGAGTGTTTTGCGCGCACGACGCCGGAGTTCAGCCATTATTTGTTGGGTGGCTCGGCCGAATGCGGCGCGCGCTTGCGGCAGAATCTCTTGGCCTTGAATCCACTGGCGCGATTCGCCGGCGGCTTCCACGGTGCCTGCGACGCCGCAGGCCGGCTGGCGGGTGACGAGCAGCAGGCGGTGCTGGCCGAGTTGTGTGCGTTGGCGCCGGACTTTATCTGGATTGGCCTGGGGACTCCCAAGCAGGATGCATGGGTCCGGCGGAACAAGTCTTGTCTGGCGAAGGGCGTGTTGTTGAGTGTCGGGTACGCCTTCGATGTCAACGCGGGCACCAAGCCCGATGCCCCCGCCTGGATGCAGCGGGCTGGGCTGGGCTGGGCGTTCCGCGTCGCCAGCGAGCCGCGCCGGTTGCTGACGCGCTACCTGATCTACAACAGCCTCTTTCTGTGGTACCTGCTGCGCGAGGCCAAGGGGGGCCAAGCCTCGCAGGTTGAGGCGCCGGGGGCGGACGCGCCCACCGATGGCCGGCGAGCCTCTCACTGATGAGAGTTTGGGATAGGCGACAATTCGCTGGTAGGCCATCCCAGTAACTCGTCAGTAAGGTCGCGCCGCCACAGTCGCGAGGTCTGCGTCGGTCCAGGTCGCCCCCTGCAGCAAGGGTGCGCTGAGCGCCTCGGAGCGCGCGACCGCTCCGGCCCGTGTCAGGTGCCATTCGGTATCGGCGAAGTGCTCGCGCTGGCTGTACGCGCCCAAGGCGGGTTCTTTGAGCACCGGCACGGTCGCTGCCACTTCACGCAGGAATTGGGCGTTGGCGGCCCGGAGCCGCGGCGCCTGCTCGGGGCTGATGTAACACCAAGGCAGCGAATAGACCAAGCGCACGCCATGCGCTTGCGCCCAAGCTCGAGCCGCCTCGAGCAACTGGCGCCCGTCGGGCGACAGATGCCCCACCACGGGCGCCGGTTCGACGATCGCCCGGCGTTCGCGGGTCTGTTGCCAGCCGCTGGGATGCACATCCGCCGGCGCGTAGCGGTACAGCGGCCGGCGCAGCGCCAGCTTGCCCAACAACGTGAACGCGTGGTACGCCCCCGGCCGCAGGCTCACCAGATTCTCCACCCAATGGATGCGTTCCCCCGTCAGGTTCGAGGCGTGGATCAACTCCGGTTCGCCCAACGCCATCCCCATCTGCGCCGCGAGGTCGGTCGACCCGAAAGGTGCAGTCAACAGTCCCGGCTCGAGCGCCAGCACCAGCGTGTCGTTCGACCGCGCCGCCTTCGCCGCGATGGCCAACAGAAACGGCGGCTCCATGCCCGCGTGCAAACCGAAATTGACCAAGGGCAGCCGGTGCCGCTCCAACAAGTACTCGCCGTCCACCGCAAACGCCGCGCTCGATCCGCCGCACAGGATGAACTTGTTGGTGAACTGCTCGTCCAGACAGGCGATCCAGGCCCGCTTCACACCCGTGGCGTAGCAATAAAACCGCACTTCGGGGTTCAGCCGCAACGTGTAGAAGGCGGCTGCGACCAGCGACACCGCCGCCAACGCCAGGAGCGCCAGCGCGCGGTGTGGCCATCTGGACTTAGAACGCGAAGTAGATGAAGGCATTGGTCTTGCCCGGTGCTAGGAGCACCAAGAGAACGGTCATGCCGGCGATCGCCCACGGCCGGCGCAACGCCGCATACGGTTCCCCCGCTCGGCGCACCGACCACGCCTCGAGGGCCAGGGTGGTGGCGGTCAGCCCGAGCAGCAGCGCCAGGACGATCAGTTCGCCGCCGGTCAAGGCGCCCAGCGTCAACTGCAGCGCCTCGATCGAGTACGCCGTGGGTGTGAGCGTGGTTTGCAGTTTGAGCAGGAGCACGGGCCAGCGCGTTTCGTAAAAGCACAACCAAGCCAGAAAGGCCGCGAACATCGTACCCAGCCAACCGACTGCGGCGGGTGGGCTCCACTTGCCTGCCCAACGCACCGCGATCAGGCAAAGCCCGTGCACCGCTCCCCACAACACGAAGTTCCAGCCCGCCCCGTGCCACACCCCGGAAACCACAAACACCACCGCCAGGTTTGCGCCCCACCATCCCACCCGACCGCCCCCCAGCGGGATATACACATAGTCGCGGAACCAATGGCTGAGGGTCACGTGCCAGCGCCGCCAGAACTCCTGGATGCTCGTGGCGCAGTAGGGGCTGACGAAATTCAGCGTGAGCTTCACCCCGAACCAACGCGCCACGCCGTAGGCCACCAGGCTGTACCCGGCGAAGTCGTAGTAGATGCGCAGGCCGAACAGCACATTCGCCAGCCAAATCATGTAGGGGTTGGCGGTGGACTGCATGAAAGGCGGCATGCGCTGCGCGAGGTTGTCCGCCAGCACCATCTTGAAGAATAGCCCCACCACCACCCACGAGGTCCCTTTGTCGATCCAGTCTTTGTCCCAGCGGAACGTGAACCGCTCCATCTGCGGCAGCAGATCGTGCTTGCGCTCGATCGGCCCGGCCACGATCTGCGGAAAGAACCCGACGAAGTTCAAGTAGTCGACCAGGCGGGGCAGCGGTTCCTTGTACGCCAGCGTGTCGAGCACGAAGGCGATCTTCTGGAACGTGTAAAACGACAGGCCCACCGGGATGATCAGCCCGCGCAAGGTATCGAACTGGCAGCCGAGCACGCCGTTGAGCGCGAAATCGGAGTACTTGTAATAGAGCAACGGACTCAGGAGCAGCGGGATGAGCACGAACAGATACTTCCGCGGCGCGCGGGCGTCATGGGCCAGAATCCACTTGAGCCCATAATAAGAGCCCAGCGCCACCCCGAGCCAGATCGCGTACGTCAGCCAACTGACGCAGGCCAACAGCAACATCCCCAGCCCAATCAACGCCACGCGGTCAAACTGGGGCAAGGCCGGCCCGAGCCGAGCCCGGCACGCTGCCCGCAGCGTGACGATCACCGTCAGCCCCAGCAGCAGATAACCCCAAAATCGCAACTCGGCGAAGTTCATCGCGCCAACAATCGGGCCGGACTATCGGGACAAAGCAGGTAGGGGTCAATAGCCGGTCCGAGCCCGTCCGCACCGACCTCGTGGCACCGTCCGCCGACCGAGGGATCTGCTCGACCCGCCCCTCATCCGCATCCAGTCCCAATTTGCATTTCCATAACAAATCCGCTCGGTCTACGCCCCAGAGTCTGTTAGCAACAACGCCGCGCCATTAGCGCATGAGCCCTACCGCGTCACTCTCGCGTCGGAGGCCGACCTTCATCGGTCAAGGCTTGCTCTTGCTGTTGCCCGTGGTGGCTTTGGCTTGGTTGGGGGTCCTCGCCCTGCGCCAAGACCGTGTGCTGGCCGAACACGAGGCCCGCGAACGCGCCCAAGCGCTGGCCGACGATTTGGCTGAGCGCATCCTGCGAGCAGTGTGCACCGTTCCACAGGCCGCCTCGGTGCCCGGGGCGCATCCGTTCTGGCCACCGGTGTTCGATCACCCGAACTTCCAATTGGACCCAGCAGGTCAACTGGTCTTTCCGCCGGCCTGCGAGGCCCTGCCGACGCCACGGCCGTTTGACCCGTGCGAGCTAACCGAGGAACAAGCGCAGTTGTGGAACGCTGCGAGGGTAGCCGAGTTCACCGCCGGAGATCCCACGGCCATCGCCGACCTTTACCGCCAGTTCCTCGCCGCGGAGCTGCCCTGCCACTTTGCCGCGGCAGCGCGTTACAGCATCGGCCTGTCCCTCGCGCGCCAGCATCAACCTGCGGCCGCGTTCGAGTTCTTTGACGCGCTCGCCCGGGGCGGGGACGAAGTGCTCAGCGACAGCGGCCTTCCGTTCGCCCAACTGGGCGCCTGGCAAGCCCTGCAGCTTCGGTTGGCGACCCCCGCGGATCCGATGCAGCGAGCGACCTGGATCCGAGCGTTTTGCTCGAACCAGGTCTTTCGGCCCACGCCGCTCTCCCCGGCGCTGATCCGGCAGCTCGAGCCAGCGCCCCTCGAGCCGAACTCGACAGCCTCTGCCGACCCGCTCGAGCCGCGCCTTGCCGGCACTTCCATCACGGGCGGCGTGGCGCGGGCAGCGGCGCAGGCTGGGCCGGCGTATTGGCTGAGCCTGTGGCAGAGCCACGAGTTGGCACGCCGCCTCTTCGCCAGATTGGGACCACGGCTGCGCCAACCCGAAACCCGCGTGCAACTCCCGGCGCCTCCGACCACGCCGCGCGGATCCTCGACAAGTCTGGATCAGCTCGGCGCCAACGCGGTGATCAAGCTGTTGCCCGGCTCGTACCTTCCTCCGCCGGTCTGGGTCGAGTTGGACGAGGCTTGGCTCGTCTACCGCGTCCCCATGACCGGTCCCTGGTTCGCAGGAAAACGCGAACTGGAAGTGCGCCGAGTCGTCGCCGACACGCTGTCGCAGTTTCGGGGGATGCCCGCGTACTTGGCCGTCGCCATTCGGTTAGCCGGTCGCGCGTTGATTGGAGCGCCGCCGGGAACGCCGCTACTGGCGGTCAATGCATGGACCCGCGAAGCCGCCGCCTTGGACCTGCCACCGGGACTCGAGGTGGCGCTGCATCTGGCCGATCCGGCCGCTCTGTACGCCAACCAACGCACGCGCACCCGGTGGTTCGGCGGGCTCATTGCCATTGCCGCGGGGGTGGCGCTGGTGGGGTTGGCCGCCGCCTACCGCGCGTTCCACCGGCAGTTGCGCCTCAACGAGCTCAAGAGCAACTTCGTCTCGAGCGTGTCCCATGAGCTGCGCGCTCCCATCGCTTCGGTACGACTCCTGGCGGAGAGCCTCGACCGAGGCAAGGTCCCCGACGAGGCACGCCGGCAGGACTACTTCAGGCTCATCGTCCAGGAGTGCCGCCGGTTGGCCGCCCTGATCGCGAGAACGCCCTGGACTTCTCGCGCATCGACCAGGGACGAAAAGAGTACGAGTTCGAGCCGACCGATCTGCCTGCGCTCCTGCGCCAGACCGTTTCCTTGATGGAACCCTACGCGGCCGCGCGCCAGGTGACGCTCGACTTGCAGTTGGCCGGCCTGGGCGCTGCCGGAGAGCATGCGCCGCTGCCGGCGGGCCCAACCTTGCAGCCGGACCTTGACGGCAAGACCCTCCAGCAAGCCCTCATCAACCTCATCGATAACGCCATCAAACACTCGCCCGCCGGTCAAACGGTCACGGTATCGCTGCAAGGGTCCCAGCCAGACGCCCTTGCCCCCTCCGCCTCGGGCGCGGCTGCGCCATCAGGGCCGCAGTGGCAGCAAGGGACCTCAGGGACAGAAGGGAAGCCGGCGCCAGGCGGTGGCCCGAGTGGCTTGCCCGTGGTCCTCACCATATCCGTTGTGGACCGCGGGCCCGGTATTCCCGTGGCCGATCGCGCTCGGATCTTCGAGCCGTTTTACCGGCGCGGTTCGGAGTTGCGCCGCGAGACCCAAGGCGTTGGGATTGGCCTAAGCATTGTCCGTCATATCGTCGCTGCCCACGGCGGACGCGTGTGGGTCGAGGGCGAAGCGGGGCAGGGGAGCTGTTTCAGGCTTGAACTGCCAGTCCGATCCCATGAATGAGCGGGTCTTGATTGTGGAGGACGAACGGGCGATGCGCACCGCGCTTGCTGACGTCCTCGCGGCCGAGGGCTATCGCGTGTTGACCGCCCAAGACGGCGTCTGCGGGCTCGAACGCGCCCTCAAGGAACAGCCCAATCTCATCCTCCTGGACATCATGATGCCCCGGCTCGACGGCTTTGAGGTGTGCGCCGAGTTGCGTCGGCTCGGCCAGACCGAGCCCATCCTCATGTTGACCGCCAAGGGTCAGGTCGAGGACCGTGTCACCGGGTTGGATGCCGGGGCGGACGATTATCTGGTTAAACCTTTCAGCACCGACGAACTGTTGGCCCGGGTCCGAGCTCTGCTCCGGCGCCGTGCCCGCGGCCAAAAGGCCGTGCGCGAACTCGAATTGGGCGATGTTCGTGTCGATCTGGTCCAACAGCGCACCTGGCGCGGTCGAAAGGAGCTGCACCTCACGGCCAAGGAATATGCCATGTTGCGGCTCTTGGCGGAGGCCGAAGGCGAGCCGGTCACGCGCGAGCGATTTCTGGATTTGGTGTGGGGCTACGCCGCCTTCCCCACCACGCGCACGGTGGACACTCACATCGCAACCCTGCGCGCCAAGCTCGAGCCCCGCCCCGAGCAGCCGCGCTGGCTCAAGACCGTGCACGGCGTCGGGTACCGGTTGGAGCTGTCGCAGCCGTGAAACCGAGCAACCCAACAGCGCCGATCCGGCGGCCTCTCCTTGCCGCTCGATTCATGCTTCTCGCCGGGGGGCGGCGCTGCCCCCCCGAGCCGTGTGCGCCCCTTTCTTTTGCAGAACCATGACAATCGCCACGCCGGCACCGGCCAAGCTGCGGCCATGATTCTTGCTCCCGGCGCCTTCGTCAGGACTTCAACTGGACCGCCCCATGAACTACCGTAGTGCCCCAGAAACCATCGGCGTTTTCTTTCACTGGCGAAAACATAGGGGACTGAGACGAAACCTCGGTCTTCTCGGATGCCGCATGTTGAAAATACCACCGGCCATCTGCAGGACGAGGCACAGCCGAAGTGCCCCTTTCATCGGTTCCCTCCTTGGAGCTTGCTGGGTCGGCCTGGCCGCCGATGCCCTGACCAGCGCGCTCCAGCAAGGCCTGCTCGAGGAAGAAATCAATCGCAACCTCCCCGCCGCCATCGAGTCCTACCAACGGGTGATCGACCAGTACCAAGCCCAGCGGCAAGCGGCTGCCACCGCCCTCTTCCGGTTGGGCGAATGTTACCGCAAACAAGGCAAGGCCACCGAGGCCGTTGCCCACTACCGGCGGATCGTGGCCGAGTTTGGCGACCAGACGCTCCTGGCCGGCCTGAGCCGAACCAATCTGGCTCTCCTGTCGGCAGAAGGGCCCACAGCGACCGAGCCGCGTTCCGGCCCGCTCGCGCCGGCGGTCCAACGGCAGAAAGACCTGATCGAGCAGGAACTGGCTCTGGTCGAGCAGCAGATCGCCACAAAACGGCAATTCGTCCAATCCGGCCGCGCGCCGAGTGACGACGTCCTGGCCCTCCAGCGTGAGGCGCTCGCGCTCCAGCGACAGATGGCCGCCCTCGAAACCCAGGTCGGCCCGAAGTTGCTCGAAATCCCGCTCCCGGGCATGGGCCCCGAGGTCACCGCCCCAGCCGACCCCGCAGAAGTCCAGTCCTTCAAAGAGGAAATCAAACTGCTCGAGCAACAGCTCGCCGCGACCCGGAAGCGGCACGAGAACGGCCGAGCGAGCACGGACGAACTGCACCGGCAACAGCGCGAGTTGCTAAGCCTCCAGCGCAAATTGCCCGACAACGCCGACTTGGCGAAACAGAAGGCCCTGGTTCAAGAGCAACTCAAGCTGCTCGACGACGATCTGGCCGACTTCAAGCGGCGGATCGCCGTGGGCAATGCGTCGGCGTTGGACGAGTTGCCGGTTCGCCGCGAGCAATTCGCCCTCCAACGTGAGCTAGCCGCCATCGAGCGCGGCAGACTGTCGCCGAGTAGCACCGACTTCGCCACCGTTTCCGAGCCAACCCCGGCCACCAACGAAGAAGAGAACGAAGTCCGCCGCATCCAGGCCCTCATCCGCGACAGCCCCGACCTCATCAACGCCAAAGACCAGGACCTCCAAACGCCGCTGCACCGAGCCGCCCGACTCGGCCAGGTTACCGTGGCGCGCTTTCTCCTCGCTAACCAGGCCCAGGTCACCGCCCGTGGGCAGGGCGCCCTTACCCCGCTGCACGAGGCCGCGCGCCAGGGCCACAAGACCATGGTCGAGCTGCTCCTAGCCCACGGCGCCGATCCCAACGCCGCGGACGACGGCCGCTCGAACCGCGACCCGGCCGGGGCGAGCGGCACGCCGCTCTGCTACGCCGCGGCCTACGGCTACCTGGCCGTCGCCGAGGTCCTCTTGGCCAACAAGGCTGAGGTCGATCCCAAGCTGAAGCACGGCAAGACGCCGCTCCACTACGCCGCCACCAAAGGCTACCACGCGATGATCGAACGGTTGCTCGAGCACGGCGCGAACATCGACGCGCGCGACTCGAGTGGCATCACCCCACTCTACACCGCCACCACCGCCCAGCAGAAAGCAACCGTCGCGCTCCTGCTCGAGCGAGCGGCACAGGTCAACGCCGCTACCGACGGCGGTTACACCCCCTTGCACCAGGCCGCCGGCTTCGGCAACGCAGCGTTAGTCGAGACGTTGCTCGAGGCGGGAGCGGACGTGAATTGCGTGGCCAAGAGCGACGGCCACTCGCCTCTCCACCTCGCCGTCGAGGGCAAGTCCGAGCCTGTGCTCACGGCGTTGCTGGCCCATAAACCCAACCTCGAGGTCAAGGACCAAGATGGGTTGACCTCTCTGCAGCAGGCCGTCCTTGACGGTGAGGGCCGACTGGCGACGCGCCTGCTCGAGGCTGGTGCTCGTCTGGACGTAACGGACGTCACGGCGCGCCAACGCTTGCTGACGATCACGCTGGCGTCTGGTGAACGTCGCCAGCTAAACCCCGATGGCAGTCGGCCACTGGACTGGGCGCTGCAGCGCCGTGACCGCATGATGATCGAGGCCTTGGTTGCCCACGGCGCCGATGTCAACGCCGCCAAACCTAACGGCCTGACGCCCCTCTTGCAGGCCGTCAGCAACAACGACCAGCCCGTCGTCGAGTATCTCCTCGAGCACGGGGCGGACCCGAATGCGCGGGCGGCTGACGGCGCCAACGCACTGCATCTTGCAGCGCGCGCGCGGCCGCTCGCGCCAGGGATCGTCAAAGCGCTCCTGGACCACCGGGCGGATCCCAACGCCCGACGTCCGGACGGCATAACGGTTTTGCACGCGGCCCTCAGCGGGGCCGACGCGGGCGGCCAGGAGGTCCTGGCGCTGCTGCTCGAACGGGGCGCCGACCCCAACCTGCGCGACCAAACGGATCGGACACCGCTCGATTACCTCAAGCAGGGTGGGGGCAGGCTTGGACCTCAGGCCTCGGGCACGGAACGTTGGCTCTACCCCGACCTCGCCAAGTTACTGCTCGCCCACGGCGCCCTGATCGATCCGCCCCGGCGGGATCGCATCATGGTCAGCCGCACCGCGATCGGCTATTCCGAGTCCGTCTTCAAGCGGGGTAGCGGTGCGGACGATGTGAATCGGTTCACGCTCCTTGAACTCCTCGCCGTGCATTACGGCCTGCTGAGCGCTCCCCAACCGGTCAGTCTGCCGGCCACAGCGACTTCGAGCTTCGCCCAGCAACTTCAGCAGATGCAGATAGCGCCTCGGGGCATTGGGGTTCCTACACCCGCCGCCGTCTCGGTCCAGACCCGGGGAACGGTGGCCATCGCGGCGCCGTCCTTCTTATCGCAGGCCAGTGGCCTGCCGTTTCCGGACTTCGGGCGGATCGCGATCCACCGCTTGCAACCGGACGACCGCAGCCGCATAACCATCCGGGTGAACCTCGACCCCGTCCTGAACCCGGGCGCCGCGCCCGGCGAAGGCGAAGGCCAGGGCCGCGCGATCTGGGTGAATCCGGCTGAGGCGCCAGAGGCACAAGGGAGCGCGGTGCCCACCCGTGACGCTACCGACCTGTGGCTCGAATGGGGCGACGTGGTCGAGATCCCTGAGGCGGACCACGCCTTGAGCGCTGACTGGCAAATGCCCCACCCCGCCTTGCTCGCGCTCAAGCAGCGCCTCGATCGGACTGTCCGCATCGTGATCAAGGGTCAGACCAACGAGATCACCCTCGGCCTCGCCATCAAAGTCGAGGCCGGCAAAGTGACCAGGATGTCTCAAGGCGCGCCTCTGACACTCTACGCCGCCCTGAATCGGCCCGGCCTGCTGCTGGCTTCGTCGGATCTGGCGCGCGTCCAGGTCCGGCGCTTGGACCCCATCACGCGCGAGTCGGGGCTCTTGGCCTTTGACTTTACTCAGCTCAACTCCGACCCGGACTTGTGGCTGGTCGAGGGCGATCTCATCGAGGTGCCAGAGAAACCAGCCCTGGGCCGGGTGCGGGTCCTGGGCGTCAACCAGCCTGGCCTGGTTCAGTTGGATGGCACGCGGGCCTTGGACGTTCTCGATGCCATCGCCCTGACCGGCGGCCCGGCGTCCAGCGCAGCCGCCGGCCGGATCGAGTTCACCCGCAAGGGCGTCACCTATCCGCTGCGGTTGGACGAACTCAAAAAGGAAACCGATCCAGCCAAGAAGTTCTGGCTCGAGGATGGCGACCTGATCGAGTTCAAGCCGCCCAACTTCTGACCGGCCGCGGCTATTTGTAGTTCTCGATCTCGAAGGCGAGCCAGCCCGCCAGGGCGATGAAGACCACCAGCAGCACCATGCCCAACCCCCGCAAGAACAGCTCGAAGTTCAGGGAACTGACCTGGAGGAACAAACGCGAAGCGTGCGGCGAACGCTTGAGGTCCTCGTGAAACATCGTGATGCGACGCTGGAGCCGCTCCGAAAAGAGCAGACACCAGAGCGCCACCACCAAAATCAGAGCCGAACTAAGGACCTTAGCCAGCATGCTTCACCCGCTCGCTCATGGCCCTCGCAGCATAGACCCCGCCGCGCCCCTGTCGAGCCTCAACCGTGCCGCGGGATCCCTCAGGGCGCCCTCAGGGCACATCTCGGCTCATGACCAGGTGTCAAGTTCAACAATCCTGTCTCATTAAACCCAAGATACACGGCCCGACAGGCAGCACGGCTGCTACGACCAGGCGACGGCTCCAACGGCACTCTGCGGCACTCGCGTCCAGATCGGACAGTCACTGTCACTGTCAAGTATTAAAACCCTGGCATATTTGATAAGTGATAAGTGCTTCGCCTGCAATCAGCCGCTCGGGATCTCAGAGTCGCCCTGCTCCTGCTCCCGACGAGCCTCGGAAAACCTGCGCTGGTGTTCGTGATCCGGGTGGGCCATCCTGCTGGCGCGTGTTATGAAGGACTCCATTGCCCCGCCATCGCCTGCAGACGTTAGCTCCTCGGGGCCAATTGCCCCGCCGCCCACCGGCGGTTTGAACCTCAACCCGGCTTTGACCCATTTGCCGGTGTACCAACCCGGTCGCCCCATCGAAGAAGTGGCGCGCGAGTCGGGCTTGCCGGCCGCCGACATTATCAAACTGGCGTCCAACGAGAACCCGCTTGGCCCGGCGCCGAAAGCCCTCGTTGCGATGCGCGCGGCTCTGGCCCAACTGCACCTTTACCCGGACGGCAACGCCTACTACCTGAAGCAGCATCTCGCCGCCAAACTCGGGGTGGCCCCGACCAACCTGATCCTCGGCAACGGCTCGAATGAAGTGCTCGAATACGTCGGTCACGCCCTGATCGCCCCGGGCACCGAGGTGGTGGTCTCCCAGTATTGCTTTGCCGTTTACCCCATTGTCACCCACTTGTGCGGTGGCCAACTCGTCGTGGTGCCGGCCAAGGGCTACGGACACGACCTCGAGGTCATGGACCGGGCCATCTCGTCCCGGACCCGCGTGGTCTTTGTGGCCAACCCTAACAACCCCACCGGCACGCTCGCTCCCTCCGATGCCGTGCTCGAACTCATCGATCGGGTGCCCCCCCACGTGCTCTTGGTCCTGGACGAGGCTTACATCGAGTTCCTCGAGCGTCCCCAGGACCTCTTGCCGCTGATTCGATCCGGCCAACGGCCCAACCTGCTCTTGACGCGGACCTTCTCGAAGATCTACGGCTTAGCCGGTTTGCGGCTAGGGTATGGCATCGGGTGCCCGCCGTTGATTGCCGCGCTCGAGAAGATCCGCCAGCCATTCAATATCAACGCCTTAGCCCAGGTCGCTGCGCTCGCCGCCCTTGACGACGTCGAACACCTCGACCGCACCCGGGCCAACAACACCGCCGGGCTACGATTCTTCGAGGCCGCCTGCCGCGAACTGGGGCTCGAGTTTGTGCCTTCGGCGGCCAACTTCATCCTTGTGCGCGTGCGGGAGGGGCAGCGGATCTTCCTCGAACTGCAACGTTTGGGTGTGATCGTGCGCCCGATGAACGGATACCAGTTGCCGGAATGGATCCGAATCACGATCGGCACGCCGCAGGAGAACGAGCGTTGCCGCCGCGGGCTGGAACAGGTGCTCAGACAGTAGGCGGCTCACCGAGGCCCCTCGGGCTCGGCCGTCCCGTCTAGGCACGGCCCCTACGCCCTACGCCTGTCAACGACATCAACACTGGTCAATTATAATGACATGGGTGCATCAGTGGACCTCCGGTCTTCCAACCATCAGGCAGCAACAGTCTGCGGAGCGGGCTTCATTACGTCCTAGCGCCGGTTTTGCAGCCGGCCAGGCGCGGGTTGGTCTTCAGCCGAAGTTTCCTGACGACTGGCTACAACTCAGCCGGCGCGACCGGCGACGTGCCGGCGCCGCGATTCGGCAGTTCGCGCGCCCGTGCGCAGCGTTTGGGGCGATTGTTCTTGTGTCCGAACAGATTGCACCTAAGTATGTCAAGTACTAAAATGACGGCGAATAGAACTTAGAGAACTCAGCGAAGGCTTGGACCGTCGATTCGTTGGCGCGGGTGAACTTCGGGGTCTTGATGACCCGTGGGGCACCAACGGACGCAGGAGAGCTCTCTTTCGCTCGTAACCGCAGTCCATACCAAGCGGTTGTGGCGAAGCGGCTGCCGCGGGAACAGGAACAGGGGACCAGGCGGAGCTAACTGGGCGCAGATTTTCTGAGGTTTTTGTTGCCCCCGGCGAGGGCGGTCATTACAACACTGCGCAAATCCCATGCTGACATTTAGGGTTATTGACAGTCCGCGCCAACCGTAACCTCTCGCTCGCTCTCGCTTATGCCCAAACGTAACGACATTAAGAAGGTACTGATTATCGGTTCTGGTCCGATTGTGATCGGTCAGGCGTGTGAATTCGACTACTCCGGCACCCAGGCCTGTAAAGCGCTGCGCAGCCTAGGGTACCAGATCGTGCTGGTGAACTCGAACCCGGCTACGATCATGACCGATCCCGGCATGGCGGATGTCACGTACATCGAGCCGCTGACGTTGGCGGCGGTGACAGAGATCATCGAGCGGGAGCGGCCGGATGCCTTGCTGCCGAACCTCGGCGGTCAGACGGGTTTGAACCTGTCGTCGCTGCTTGCCAAGGCTGGGGTGCTGGCCCAATACGGGGTGCGCATTATCGGGGTGGAGGCCGACGCCATCGAGAAAGGGGAGGACCGGATTATCTTCAAGGAAACGATGCAGCGGTTGGGGATCCAGATGCCCCGCAGTGCGCCGGCGTTCAGTGTCGAGGAGGCGGAGAAGGTGGCGGCGGGCTTGGGGTATCCCGTGGTGATTCGGCCGGCGTACACCTTGGGGGGGACGGGTGGGGGCCACGTTTACAACGTGGAAGAGCTGCGGGTGGTGGCCAGCCGCGGGTTAGCGGCGAGCATGGTGGGGCAGATCCTGGTCGAGGAGTCGGTGTTGGGCTGGGAAGAGCTCGAATTGGAGGTGGTGCGGGACGCCAAGAACCAGATGATCACGGTTTGCTTCATCGAGAACGTGGACGCGATGGGAGTGCACACGGGCGATTCCTACTGTGTGGCGCCGATGCTGACGATCGAGGCCGGCCTGCAGGCGCGGTTACAGGAGTACTCGTATCGGATCGTCGAGGCCATCGGGGTCATTGGCGGCACCAATATTCAGTTCGCCCACGATCCCAAGACCGGGCGGGTGGTGGTGATCGAGATCAACCCGCGGACGTCCCGATCCTCGGCGTTGGCCTCGAAGGCGACCGGATTTCCCATTGCGCTGATTTCGGCGAAGCTAGCGGGGGGGCTGACGTTGGACGAGATCCCGTATTGGCGCGACGGCACGCTCGAGAGGTACACGCCCTCGGGCGATTACGTGGTGGTGAAGTTCTCGCGTTGGGCCTTCGAGAAGTTCAAGGGAGCGGAGGACAAGTTGGGGACGCAGATGCGGGCGGTGGGCGAAGTGATGAGTATCGGCAAGACGTACAAGGAGGCCTTTCAGAAGGCGATTCGCTCGCTCGAGAACGGCCGGCACGGGCTGGGCTTTGCCAAGGACTTCAACCAGCGGTCGTTGCCGGAGCTGATGGTCATGCTCAAGGAGCCGAGCAGCGAGCGGCAATGGCTCATGTATGAGGCGTTGCGCAAAGGGGCGACAGTGGACGAACTCTACGCTCGCACGCACATCAAGCCGTGGTTCATTCAGCAGATGAAGGAGTTGGTCGAGCTCGAAGAGCAGCTCCTCGAGCACAAGGGCCGCGCGTTGCCGGACGCGTTGCTCATCCAGGCCAAGCGGGACGGGTTTGCCGATCGTTACCTGGCCAAGCTCTTGGGTCGGCCGGAGGCGGAGCTGCGGGCGCAGCGCACGCGGCTGGGGGTGGTGCAGGCTTGGGACGCGGTGCCGGTGAGCGGGGTCGAGCAGGCGGCGTATTACTACTCGACCTATAACGGGCCGGACCGAGTCGCGGTGAGCGAGCGCAAGAAGGTGGTGGTGCTGGGTGGCGGCCCGAACCGGATCGGGCAGGGGATCGAGTTCGATTACTGTTGCGTGCATGCGGCCTTTGCGCTGCGAGAGGCCGGGTACGAGACCATCATGGTGAACTGCAACCCGGAGACGGTCTCGACGGACTACGACACTTCCGACAAGCTCTATTTCGAGCCGCTCACGGTCGAGGACGTGCTGGGCATTTATGGCAAGGAACAGCCGATCGGGGTGGTGGTGCAGTTTGGGGGCCAGACGCCGCTGAACTTGGCCAGCGAATTGGCCGCCGCAGGCTTGCGGATCCTGGGGACGTTGCCTGACACGATCGATTTGGCGGAGGACCGCGACCGGTTCCGGCAGCGGATGGAAGCGATGGGCTTGCCGATGCCCGAGTCCGGCATGGCCAGCAGTTTCGACGAGGCGCGCGGGATTGCCCAGCGCATCGGTTACCCGCTCATGGTTCGGCCTTCGTTTGTGCTGGGCGGTCGGGCGATGGAAGTGGTGCACGACGAGGACATGTTGCGCGAATACGTGGCCCGTGCGGTAGATGTTTCGCCCGAGCGCCCGATCTTGATCGATCGGTTTCTGGATAACGCGATCGAGGCGGAGGCGGATGCGTTGGCGGACGGGCGCGAGGCGTTTGTGCCGGCGGTGATGGAGCACATCGAGTTGGCGGGCATTCACTCTGGCGACTCGGCCTGCGCGATTCCGCCGGTGACGTTACCGGAGCGGCACATTCGGACGATCGAGGAGTACACCTTGCGGATTGGGCGCGAGTTGAACGTGTGCGGCGTGATGAACGTCCAGTACGCCGTTTGCCAGGACAAGGTCTACGTGCTCGAGGCCAATCCGCGCGCCTCGCGCACGGTGCCGTTGGTGTCCAAGGTCTGCAACGTGCCCATGGCGCGGATTGCCACGCAGCTCATGCTCGGCGCCCAGCTCAAGGAGTTGGGTTTGGCGCGCCGGCCGATTCCCCACGTGGGCGTCAAGGAGGTGGTGCTGCCGTTCAACATGTTTCCGGAAGTGGACCCGGTGCTCGGGCCGGAGATGCGGTCGACGGGCGAGGTATTGGGGTTGGCGGCCGGGTTCGGCTTGGCCTATTTCAAGGCCCAGGAAGCGGCGGGCGGACCGCTCCCGTTGAAGGGGACGGTGTTCATTTCGGTGACGGATCGGGAGAAGCCCACCATTTTGCCCGTGGTGCGCAAGTTTCAGGAGCTAGGCTTCCGTATCAAGGCGACGAACGGGACACAGGCCTTTTTGGCCAGCCACGGCCTGGCGTGCGAACGCAGCTACAAACTGCACGAGTTCCAGCGGCCGAACATTGCGGATGAGATCAAGAGTCGCGAGATCCAGCTCATCATCAATACGCCCATTGGCAAGGCTAGCGCCGTCGATGACGCCTACATCCGCCAGGCGGCGATCAAGTACAAGGTCCCCTATGTGACCACCAGCGCCGCGGCTCGGGCAGCCGCGGTGGGCATTGCCGCGGCCCAGGCCGGCAAGGCGGGCGTCAAGTCCCTTCAGGCCTACCATCGCGACCTCCAGTGAGCCGATGGCCGCGCCCCGGGGCGGTCGGCTCAGCAGAAGGGGTTGTTGGCTTGCTCCTCGGCCACCGTGGTCAGCGGGCCATGTCCGGGGCACAGGAGCGTGGGAGCGGGCAGGGACAAGATCTGGTCGCGGATTTTCTGGCGGGCCAAGGCGGCTGCGCCCACAGCCCGGCCCATCGAGCCCGCAAAGAGGGCATCGCCCACGATGGCGACATGGGGCGCGTCGTCGGGCCAGGTGCCCACGATGTAGGTGACGCCGTCCTCGGCATGGCCTGGGGTGTCGCGGTTCGTGATGCGCAGGCTGCCCAGGGAGATACAGTCGTTGGGCCGGTTCCGCTGGTCGGGTGGGGCCGAACGGGAGTTCGAGCGGAGGCGGGCTTTGGGATGGCGCTGTTTGAGCTCGGGGAGGGCGGCGATGTGATCGTGGTGGCCGTGGGTGATGAACAGGTAACGCAGGTCCAGGTGCTCGGCCGCAATCAACTCGAGGATCGGCGCGGCGTCGAAGCCGGTGTCGAACAAGGCGGCCTCGCGGGTGACTTCGTCCCAGAGCAAGTAGCAGTTGACGCCCATGCCGCCGCCCACGGAGGTGAGCAGGCGCAACTCGCGCCACCGACCTAAATCGACCGGGGCCGGTTGCCAACCGGCCGCCAGGCCCTGCAGTTTATTGGGAGCTAGGCCCAGCAACGCGCCCAAGGCACGGTAATCCATCGGCCGCGGCGGGTTGCCCGAGGCCTCGACGGCGGCAAGTTCCGCGCTGCTCAGGCCGGCGGCGGCGGCGACGGTTTCGGGCGCCACACCGGCGTGGAGGCGTCCTTTATGGAGGACATCGCCCAGGTGATCTTCCAAGTTCATGGGCGCAAGGTAGTGGTCTGGGGCCTAGGCGGCAAGGGTTGTGGTCCAGGGCCGCACGCTAGCTGGCTGCAAACTCGTTGACGCTGGGGCCTGAGTTGGTAGCGTCTCCGGACCCTATGCTTAAACGCACCCCGCTCTACGCTGCGCACCAGCGGCTAGGCGCACGGCTCATCGAGTTCGGCGGCTGGGAAATGCCGGTCCAATACACCAGCATTGTCGAGGAACACCTTGCGGTACGGCAGGCGGCTGGGCTCTTCGATATCTCGCACATGGGCGAGCTGTTGGTGGTGGGGCCGGGTGCGGCGGCGTACCTGAACTACGTCCTCACCAACGACCTGGGGAAGCTGACGGTCGGGCAGGGCCAGTACACCTTGGTGTGTTTGCCCAGTGGCGGCGTGGTGGACGACCTCTATGCGTATCGGCTGAGCGAGGACGAATACCTCTTGATCGTGAACGCGGGGAGAATCGCGGCGGATTGGGACTGGCTCCAGACCCAGGTCGAGACCGCCCCTACCCGCGACGGGTTCCACCTCAAGAACGCCTCGGCTGAGTACGGCGCCCTAGCGGTCCAGGGGCCGCGCGTGGCGGAGTTCATGGACCAGGCGATTACGGGCGGCTCGATCGCGGGGACGATCGCTCCGCGCGCCACTGAACTGCGGAAGAACCAACTCGCCGCCTTTGTGCTTGGGGGTGTCCCGCTGTACCTGGCGCGGACGGGGTACACGGGCGAGGACGGCTTCGAGTTGGTCGTGCCGGTTCGCGAGGTCGAGCGGGTCTGGGAACGGTTGCTGGCGGCCGGGGCTGACTACGGGTTGCGGCCGGTGGGTTTAGGTGCGCGGGACACGTTGCGAACCGAGGTGTGTTACCCCCTCTACGGCCATGAACTCGACGAGCAGACCACGCCGTTGGAGGCTGGTTTGGGGGCGTTTGTGGCGTTGGATAAGGGACCGTTCGTAGGGCGCGCGGCGTTGGTCCGGCAGCGGGAGCAGGGGGTGCCCAAGAAGTGTGTGGCTTTCAAGCTCACGGAGAAGGCGCCGCCGCCCCGGCCCCAGTACTCGATTTTCAGCCCCGGACCGAATTCGGTCCGACTCGGGCAGGTCGTCAGCGGCACGCAGAGTCCCAGCTTGGGAGTGGGGATCGGCTTGGGTTATGTCCCGCTCGAGTATGCGGCGCCCGGCACGGCGCTCGAGCTCGAGATCCGCGGCCGCCGCGCGCCGGTGGTGGTCCAGCGCAAGCCGCTCTACCGCCGGCCAGGCTGAGCCTGCCCATCAGGGCGCTAAGGGCGAAAAGCGGATTGACCTCGCCGGCGATTCCTGACTCCCTTGAGCTCGATGAGCAACGTTCCGGCCGATCTCAGGTACGCCAAATCCCACGAGTGGGTGCGGGTCGAGGGCGACCTCGCCACCGTCGGTATCAGCGACCATGCCCAGCACGAGTTGACGGATGTGGTGTTTGTGGAACTTCCGGCGGTCGGCCGTGCGGTGGCTGCCGGGGAAGCGTGCGCGGTGGTCGAGTCGGTCAAGACCGCCAGCGACGTTTACGCCCCCGTGGGCGGGGTGGTGACGGCGGTCAACGCGAGCGTGGTGGACCAACCGGCGTTGGTGAACAGCGATCCCTACGGGGCGGGCTGGTTCTACAAACTGAAATTGGCCGACCCTGGCCAACTCGGCGGTCTGTTGGATGCCGCTGGGTATCAGGCCCTGATTGGCGCGGCCTAATGGATGCCGGGTACCGCCGCTCCTGGTTGTCTTGACCATGCCCGTGAAGATCCGTATCCCGGCTGCCTTGCGCGCGTTGACCGATCAGGTCGAGCGCGTGGACGTGGCGCCGGGGACCGTGGGGAGTGCGCTGGCCGAGCTACGGGTTCGTTACCCGGGGTTGCAGGAGCGATTGTTCGAGGAGTCAGGTGCGCTGCGGCGGTTCGTCAATGTCTACGCGAACGAGGAGGACATCCGGTTCCTCGAGCGGTTAGCGACGCCGTTGCGGGACGGCGACGAGCTGAGCATCATCCCGGCGATCGCCGGCGGCTGAGCCCGGTTCGACCCGCACGGTGTCCCGGCCGGCCTCGCCCGCCTTCGCTCCCTCGCACCGCCCACGATGGCCCGTAGCCCGTCGTCCCTTCGTTCATTCGTTCAACGTTCAAAGTTCGAAGTTCAGTGTTCGAAGTTCGACGGTCGATGTTCGCCCACCGTCAGTCTGTCCGAAGTCCTGACTTAAGTCGCCGTGGGCCTCTGCCGATGTTTCCCTTGGGGCGATCGAGCGTGGCAAGTAGAGTCGCGCTGCTCGCAGGGTGGACGAGGCCGGGTCCGGCCGACGACGCAACGCAGCTCTTGAGCAACAAGCAGGGACAGGACCGGCGCCCCTCTCCGCCTCGGCTGAGACGGAATCAGTCACCACGCGAATGGGGTTGTAGGCGGTCCAATGCCCGCTGGATCCGTGTCTGTTGGGTGGCCTGTTGGTGGCTTAACTCGCGCCGTAACACGGTTGAAATCTCACCCACGCTGGCCGTCCGCAGGTAGGGCGCGCGGTCCTCTGCGCGCCGCCGACCGCTGTCGAGTAGGGAGGCCTCGGCGCGTAGCGGACCACGCGCCCTGCTGCCGCCGCTCGGCCCCGTTCGGTGCCACTTGAGTAAGACCGCCTCCGCCAGCCGGAGGTTTTGAGCTTCGCCGGTGGCTTCCTGTGCCCGCACCAAGCGCCGCAGGAGACGGTCGGTTTCGTGTTCCTGGCGAGGCAGAGCCAACTCCCGCAGATAGCGCCACTGGCGAAGCCGGCGCCGGAACTCATGCTGCTCCTCTTCCGCCAATCGAAAGAACCTGGGCCGGAACCGCTGCGTGTGCCCACTCAGTCGCGACTCGAGTCGGCTCAACCGTCGGGCCAGGCGTGCCGAGCGCCGGCGCCCGTGTTCGACCCGCTCGAGTGCGGCCCGGGTCCGGGCCGGCAGGGAACGAACGCGGTTGCGGGCGCGCTGCCACAACGAAGCTCGGCGGGCCAAACCTCGATCGAGCAGGCGGGCGGCCGCCGGTCGCACGGCGAACCACTCGCACGCGACGTCGAGGTCTCGGACGGGGCTGGTGGCTTTGGAAACGCGCCGCGCCCAAATGCGAAACGCAGCGGTCGCGCGCCGATCGAGCAGCGGGCGGCCGAGGCGAGTCAAGAGGCGCAGTCGACGCAGAGTGACGCGAAGGTTGTGCACATGGTCCGGGGTCCCGTCTGCCTGGCACTGGCGGATGAGCAGGTCGGTTGCCTGCAGCAACCGTTGGCGGCGCCGCTGCCAACGCGCGAAGAGCCGCTCGGCTTTCATACCCTCGAACTTCTTCGAAGCACCCGGGCAAGCTACCACCTTGGGGCGGTCATCGGCCAGTCCCCAGAACGGTTCACTTCGTGCTGAGCCTGGGTGAGGGCTTGCTGATGAGTCACCGAGATGGACTACAGCTCGGCGGTAGGGCGCGCAGTCCTCTGCGCGCCGCGGCTTCCTGTGTCCACAGTGGTTTACGGCGCGCAGAGGACTGCGCGCCCTACCACCTTGGGGCGGTCACCCGCCAGTCCCCAGAACGGCTCACTTCGTGCTGAGCCTGGGTGAGGGCTTAGAGGAGGGTTTGAAGGAGGGTTGCATGTTCGGTCCTGCCCGCTAGCATACCCGCGAACCGTATCGACACAATGCTATGAAACGGAACTGGGTTCTCTTCTTCACCGCACTCACCCTCGCGTGGCACGGCATGACCAGCGCCGGGGCCGCCGAACGGTCTTTCAACGGCCTCAACGTGGGTCTGGGCAACCTCTATCGACTCTCGGATGCCAAGTCGCGCTCGATTTCGCCCGAGAATTTCACCGGCGAGAAAGGCAAGGCCGCTATGTCGACTGACGGCCCAGCCAAAAACGCGGCACGAGATTTGGGCCAGGGCTGGAAAGTCTCGCCCTATGTGCGCATCCCGCCCAAGACGACGTTTACGATGGCGGAGATCGACGGCCCGGGCTCGATCCAGCATATCTGGCTGACGCCGGCGCCGCTGGATCGCACCCGTTGGATGATCCTGCGCTTCTACTGGGACGACGAAACCGAACCGTCGGTCGAGTGTCCGTTGGGGGATTTCTTCGCTTGCGGTTGGGCGCGGTATTGCCAGATCAACTCGCTGGCCGTGTGCGTGAATCCGGGGAGCGCGTTCAATTCGTACTGGCAGATGCCGTTCCGGAAGAAGGCTAAGATCACCGTCGAGAATCTCGACGACCAACAAATCACCATCTACTACCAGATCGACTACACCCTCACAACGGTGCCCGCCGATGCCGCCTATTTCCACGCCCAGTTCCGGCGCGAGGACCCGCTCAAGACCAAGGGCCTTTATACCATTCTGGACGGGGTGCGTGGCCGCGGGCATTACGTGGGCACGTATATGGCTTGGGAGGTCCATAGCGGCGGCTGGTGGGGCGAGGGCGAAATCAAGTTCTACATGGACGGCGACCACGAGTTCCCGACCATCTGCGGGACCGGCACGGAAGACTACTTCTGCGGTTCGTACAACTTCGAGACCCTCGGTCCGGACGGCAAACGGTACACCGAGTTTTCGACGCCCTATACCGGCATGCCGCAGGTGATCCGGCCGGACGGCCTCTACGAAGCCCAAACCCGGTTCGGCCTCTACCGCTGGCACATCGTCGACCCCATCCGCTTCGAGCAAGACCTCAAGGTCACCATCCAAGCGCTCGGTTGGATGAAGGATGGCCGGTACCTGCCCTTGCGCGATGACATCGCCTCGGTCGCTTTTTGGTACCAGACCGAGCCGCACGCGAAGTTCCCGCCGTTGCCGAGCAAAGACGAGCTCGAGCTTAAGTAAGCAGCCGCGCCCCGCCATCCCAGCTTCGGCCATGGCCACGGCCCGCCGTAGCGGCGAACTGGGGTTCGCCGCTCTCACCCATTCCTCAGCCCGAGGACCTCGGTCGAGGCCCCGTGGGTTGCGCCGGCCCTTCCCGCGGTCGATTCTTGGGGCGGCGCCCCACCTCCGTCGTAGCAGCGGCGAACTGGCGTTCGCCGCCATCTCTCTCGCCGCAATGCTTATCGGCTGTGTCTCCCCACCGGCCGTCGAGTTGCACCGCTACGCCTTCAACCAGCCGCAAATGGGTGTGCCCTTCCGCATCGTGCTCTACGCGCCGGACGAGGCGACGGCCACCCGGGCGGCCGAGGCTGCCTTTGCCCGCATCGGCGAGCTCAACGAGCGCCTGAGCGATTACAGCGACGACAGTGAACTGACCCGGCTCTCACGCACTTCGGGCAGCGGTCAGGCTGTGCGGCTCAGCGACGACCTCTGGCGCGTGCTCGAGCGCGCGCAGCAGTTTGCCGCCCGCAGCGGCGGCGCCTTCGACGTGACGGTGGGACCGTGCGTCAACCAGTGGCGACGCGCCCGGCGACAGCGGGCCTTACCGCCCCCGGCGCAATTGGCCGCGGCGCGCCAAGCCGTGGGCTACCAGCACCTCGTGCTCGATCCGAAAGCGCGCACGGCGACGCTTGCGGTCCCGAGCATGCGGCTCGATCTCGGGGGCATTGGCAAGGGGTTCGCTGCCGACGAAGCCCTCGAGGTCTTGCGTGAGCTCGGCCTTCGCCGAGCACTGGTCACGGCAGCCGGCGACATGACCGCCGGCGAGGCGCCGCCGGGCAAGGCCGGTTGGCGGGTCGAGATCGCCCCGCTCGATGTCCCGGGCGCGCCGCCTGCTCGGTACGTCCTCCTGGACCAGGCTGCGCTCGCCACGTCCGGCGACCTCTATCAGCACGTCGAGATCGATGGCGTTCGGTATTCGCACATCGTCGATCCGCGCACGGGCCTTGGCCTGACCGATCACAGTCTGGTGACCGTCATCGCCCGAGACGGCACGACCGCCGATGCACTCGCCACGAGTGTCAGCGTGCTGGGCCCGCAAGCTGGCCTGCGCCTGGTCGAGCAGGTACCGGGCGCCGCCGCCGTCATCGTTCGCAAACCAGGAGACAAGATCGAGGTCTACGAATCGCGGCGGTTCAAGCGCTTCCTCGATCCGGCGCCGAGGCGTAGAGTTTCTCGATACGGACCGGGCGGTCCAACCGGTTGCCCACGACGTTGCGGAAGGCGCCTTCGTCCAGGGCCACCGTCGCCTGACCGGGTTGCGCGGCGATCTCCGCCACGATGACGTGCGCCGAGTGCAGGCCCCCGGTCCACCAGCGCGGGTCGGTGACGTAGAGCAAGTCCCCAGTCTGGGCGTCGAGCGCGCGCGCCACGGTGTCGGAGATGCGCACACCTTCCAGTTCGGCGGCGCCGAAATGCGGCAGGCGCCTTTCCAATCGCTGCGGCCGGGCGAGGGCCCGAGTGACTTCGCCCTCGCGTCCGGGCGATCCTTTGTAGCGGTGCAAGGCATCGGGGATGGTGCCCCAGACAAGGCCGCGCTGCTTCTCCGCCGGTTCGGGCCGGGTGAGCAGGGTGACGAGGATGGCAATAGCCGCGCAGCACACGACGCCGAAGCAGGCGCGCATGAAGGTCTGCTCGCGCATGCCGCCCAAGAAGTCCCAGGCGATGTCCCCGCCCGCCACACCGTGGGCGAAGGGCTTGATCATCGCTGGAAAGAGCATCGAGGCCGTCATGAGCACCAAGCCACCCGCCAGGGTCCACAGCGCCGCCGTCCGGGTGAACCGCCGCCAGAACACCGCCAGCAACAGCGCGACGACCATCGGCGGCGTCACGGCGGCGGTGAACGCGGCGTGCGCGCGATAGATCGAGTCGAACTGCATGAACACCGGGACCATCAGCACTCCAATCGCGCTCACGCTCAACGCCGCGATGCGGGCGGCGCGCAGCAGTTGGGGGTCGGTGGCCTGCGGGCGGAAGTAGGGCCGGTAGAGGTCGTTCACCGTCACGGCCGACACGGCCGTAATGAGGGTGTCCACGGTGGACATGAGCGCGGCGGTCATGGCGGCGAGGATGAGGCCGAAGATGCCGGGGTGACTGAGCAGTTCGGCGGCGATGAAGAAGGCCTCGCGAGCGGGCACTTCGGGCAGTACGCCGGCGTTTGTGAAGGCCCGGGCGACCAGACCGCCGGAGGCCACCACCAGCGCGCCAACGAACATCAAAGCCACCATCATCACCGTGGCGGCCTTGCGGCTCTCATCCAGGGATTTCGCGGCCATGAAGCGCATGATGATCCCTTGGTTGAGGAAGTAGAACATGGCGGAGTTGGCAAAGGCGTCCTGCCAGAAGACTCCGATGGCCGGGAAGCTCGGGTCTTCGTTGAAGTTGGGAAAAGCCAGGCGCGCTTCCGTGGGGAGGTTGAGCCACAGCAGGTCGAAGCCACCCAGGTAGGAAGCGCCCAGAATGAAGATGAGCGCGCCGACCAGGAGCAGAAACAGACCGTTGATCAGGTCGTTCATGATGACGCTGCTCTGGCCGCCGATGGTGACGTAGGTGGCCGAGACCATGGCCACGACGAGCGCGGCGAGGGGAATGGGCCAGCCCACCAGGATGTGGACCACCACGCCCATGGTGTAGAGGTTCACCCCCACGTAACCGACCAGATAGATCAGCAAATAGACCGTGGCGTAGAGCCGAACTTGCGGGCCGTAGCGCCGACCGAAGTACTCGGGCACCGACACGATGCGCGAGAAATACAACAGCGGCAGCCAACCAAAGACCAGCAGGGGGAACCAGAGCCAATCGTTCCAATACGCTTGGGTGGCGCCCAGGCCGTACTGGTAGCCCATCTCGCTGTACTTCACGAAACTGTACGAGCCGATCGTCGTTGCGATCAGGCTGATGGCAATCAGCCACCAGGCGAACCGTTGCCCGCCAAAGAAAAAGTCCCGCGTGGTCTTCTGCCGCCGCCCGAAGTAAATGCCGTTGAACAGAATCAGCCCGAAATAGGCGACCACGATCAGGTAATCGAGCGCCGTGCCGCGGATGCGGCTCCCCTCATCGAGCACCTCCTCGGCGCCGCCGGTGTATGCCTGGGCCGGCGCGGCTGTCATCGGGACGAACTGCAGCAACCCTTGCAGCAGGGCGAAGAACAGCAGCACCCCCAGGCTCAGCAGCAGATTCCGCAGCTTGCGCCCGGAAAACCCGATGTAGCCTTGTTTCGCGGCGTAGCCGAGGCCGACGGCGAACACCACGCCGCCGACAAGATAGGAGTAAAGGTAAGCCGTCATACCGAGGTAGAAGGAGAGCGATGGGTTTGAAGTAAGAGGCCCAGTTCGTGCAACGAGGGAACCACCAGGTCCGGCGCCTGGGCCGCCTGCGCCACGTCCTCCGCCTTGGTTTCACCCGTCAACACCAACACGCCCAACACGCCGGCACGACGCGCCATCTCGACGTCGGTGTAAAGCCGGTCGCCGACCATCGCCAACTGGTCCGGTCGGAGGCCGTGTTCGTGCAGGATGCCACGGAGCATGGCCGGATCCGGCTTGCCCAACACGGCCGTTGGGGTGCGTCCCGTGGCCGCTTCGAGCGCGGCGCAGATGGAACCGCAGTCGACCAGCACCGTCGGGAGGTCCGTCGGGCAGACGCGATCGGGATTGGTAGCGAACCAGGGTTTGCCCAGGCTGATCCACCAGGCTGCCCGGCACAGCCGCGCATAGGTCAGGGTGAGGTCAAAGCCCACGAGCACGGCATCGGGTTCTGCCTCCGGGCTGTCGGGCAGCAAGTCGAAACCGGCGGCGGTGAATTCTGCGTTCATGCTGGGGGTGCCCAGCGCAAAGAGCCTCTGCACGCGCGGATGCGTTTGCCGGATGAACTCGATGGTGGCTTGGGTCGAGGTGTAAAGCTGCGCGGAGGTGGCTGGGACACCCAATTGGCGCAAGTGCTCGAGATAGTCCGTCCGGCTCTTCGAGGGGTTGTTGGTCAGGAACGTGTACCCGATGCCCAGTTCCGACAGTCGCGCCAGGAATGGGACGGTGCTATCGAACAGGGTCCCGCCCCGGTAGATCGTACCGTCCATATCCAGGGCGAGGTGGCGGACTTGTCGCAACCGGGAAGACATCGGTGCAAGTCAACTGACCGGTCGCGCGACCGCTGGGCGCGCCGAGCGAGGCAGCTCACCGTGCCCGAGCGGCCGGCCCGGCGGTACGGCCGGTTCACGGGGAGTGCCAGCCAGCGGGTACGGTCCTGTTGCCAATCGCTTCGCGGCTAGCGGCGTGTCCGCAGCGAGGCCGTCGGCGGTATGCAAGGCAAGCTGGTAGCTCTGCATGTTTGGCAGTTTAGATCCCACTCCCCGGTTCGGCTGGGGCGAGACATGGAGGTGGTAATGCTAGGGGTTCAGAACCAGGTTTCAACGAGATTCTACCCGCTCAGAGCTCTCCAGGTCTCTCGAATCCTCACTGATCAGAGGTCGGGCTAGACGACAGCTTGCAGGCGCGCAGTCCTCTGCGCGCCGTAAACCATTGTGGATACAGGAAGCCGCGGCGCGCAGCGGAGTGCGCGCCCTACCGCCGTGTTGTAGTCCAGCTCAGTGACTCATCAGTAACAAGGCAGGATCGCGGACGGCCACCTTCGCCCAGCGGGGCTGGCGCCCCGCGCCCCGCCAGGCTTTTGACCCATCCCACCCGGAATGGCATGTGCTGAGCCCCTCGCTGAGGATTCGGGAGTGTTCGAACATGCAACCCTGGGCGGACCCGAGCCACGCACCCCTTTCAACGGGAGGCGGGGGGGCGGAGAATCAAGGGTGCCCACCTAGGGAGAGGTCGAGATCATCGAGGGCGTTTGCCCGTAAGGCGCTGTGATTACAGCGCATGCCCGAACTTCCGAGAGGAGTGGCGTAGGAGGCGTAGGCCGGCCGAGGCTCGCTGCGGGGTGGCCCGAGGACCTGGCGAAAGGCGACGTGGGTAGTGAACTTCGAGTGACCGAGCTGCGCTACGGGACGGCTGGCCTGCGGCATAGAGATTGAACCGCGCCAGTCGGGCCGATAGGCTGCGCGCCATGAAGTTGCCTGACCAGTTGTTCGTGGACGGTTCCTACCGAGACTCGGCTTCCGGGCGGCGCACGCCGTTGGTCAACCCGGCCACCGAGACGCCCTTGGCCGAAGTGGCCGCCGCCGATCTAGCCGACGTGGACGCGGCCGTCGACTCCGCCCATCGCGCCTGGGAATCCAACTGGCGCGATTGGACACCGGGCAAACGGACTGAGGTCATGTATGCCATCGCCCGGCTCCTGCGCGAGCACCTCGAGGACCTCGCCCAAATCGAGTGCCAAAACATCGGCAAGCCGATCGGCGACGCCCGCGACGAGATCGGCCTAGGCGCGCGCGTATTCGAGTTCTACGCAGGCGCCATCACTAAATTCTGTGGCCAGACGATCCCGGTCTGGCGCGGCGGCTTCGATTACACGCTGCATGCGCCCCTGGGCGTCGTGGCGGCCATTGTGCCGTGGAACTTCCCTTTCCCGATCGGCTGCTGGAAGGTGGCGCCGGCTCTGGCCGCGGGCAACGCTGTGATCCTTAAGCCGGCCTCACTCTCCCCGCTCACCGCCCTCAAGCTCGGTCAACTGGCCTGCGAAGCCGGTTTGCCGCCGGGCGTGCTCCAGGTGCTGCCGGGCGCCGGTTCGGCGATCGGCGATGCCTTGGTGACGCACCCGCTCATCCGCAAAGTCTCGTTCACGGGCTCGACCGAGATTGGCCGCCACATCATGGAACTGGCGTCGCGCGACCTCAAACGCATCTCGCTCGAACTCGGGGGTAAATCGCCCAACATCGTCTTTGCGGATGCCGACTGGGAGCGCGCGGCGGAGACGTCGCCGATGAGCGTGTTCGCCAATACAGGCCAAGATTGTTGCGCGCGCAGCCGCGTCTTCGTCGAGCGCAAGGTCTACGAGCCGTTCGTCGAGAAGTTCGTGGCGGCAACACGGAAACTGGCCGTGGGCGACCCCGCTAAGCCCGAGACCCAGCTCGGTCCCCTGGTCTCGGCCGGGCAACGTGCCACGGTCGAGGAATACTTGACGGATGCGCGGCAGCGTGGCAGTCGATTCGCTTGTGGCGGAAACCGCCCTGTGGGCAAGGGGTATTACCTCGAGCCCGCGGTGCTGCTCGAGGTGGGCCAGGCGGACCGGTGCTGGCGCGAGGAGATCTTCGGTCCGGTGGTGGCCGTCAGGCCGTTCGACGATGAGACGGCCATGATCCGCGAGGTCAACGCCACCCCCTACGGCCTCAGCGGCTCGCTTTGGACCAACGACCTGCGGCGGGCGTTGCGGGTGGCGCGCCAGGTCGAGAGCGGCGTCCTGAGCGTCAACTCGCACTCCAGCGTCCACGTCGAGGCCCCGTTCGGCGGGTTTAAGCAGAGCGGCATCGGGCGCGACCTGGGCATGAACGCGCTCGAGGGGTACACCGAGTTAAAGAATGTGTACGTCGCGGAGTGAACGGCTCGCCGCGGGCCGAGGGTTGGGCCGCGTTGACTGCGGGTCGGAAAGACAACATAGTGCGCCCATGACAGACGTGCTGGAATGTCCACGCTGGGAGGCAGTCGGTCTGGTCATCGACCAGAACACCCGCGACTTGCTGGCCCGGCGCTATGGCCTGCTCGAGGAAATCGTGGCGTGGTTCAAGGCCGTGCGGCTTTTTCAAGACACCGTGGACGAACGCATGATCCTGCGTGACCCGAGCGCCGCCGACCTGCGGCAACACAAGACCTGGATCGCCAGTCTCATCGCCGAAGGCGAGCGGGTCGCCGCTCAAGCGACTGCTCAAGGCGGGTTGCCGCCCGCCTACCACCACTTCACCCTCGCGGATGTCGAGGCGACCGTCGAGATGCTCCGCACCGACGAGCGCGTGTGGCACAGCCCGCTCAGTCCTCAGCAGAAGGCTAACCTGATCGAGGCGGTCTGCCATGTCCCGAAATCCTGAGCTCGAGGCACTCCTGCAGGCAAAGTTCGACCTGGACACAGGCGCGGACCGCGACAAAGCCGCTCACCTGCGGCGGTATTGGGAGAAGCTGGACCTCGTCCTCGCTCGATCGGAGCTGCCCGGCATGACCCGGCGCCAATTGGAGGAACTGCTCTTGGAGCCGTACCGCGACTTCCGGCGTGCCAAGCTGCTCGAGCAACGCGCGCGGCTGTCGCACTTGCGCTGATTCCCGACCCATGACCCTCACCCAACTCAAAACCCAAGTTCGCGCCGGCGCCATCGACACCGTCCTCGTGGCGTTCCCCGACCCGTTTGGGCGCTTGGTCGGCAAACGCTTTCGCGCCGAGCACTTCATCGAGTCCGTGGCCGCCCACGGCACGCACGGCTGCAATTACCTCCTGACCGTCAACCTCGAGATGGACCCTCTCAATGGCTTCCGCGTAGCCAATTGGGAGGCGGGCTTTGGCGATTTCGCCTTCCGCCCCGACCTGAGCACGCTGCGCGCGCTGCCTTGGCAGCCGGGATCGGCGTTGGTCATCTGCGATTATGTCCGCCCCGATGGCGCCCTCGTCGCCGAGGCGCCCCGTTCCGTCTTGCGCGGGCAACTCGAGCGGCTCGACCAAGCGGGTTGGGCCTGCCGTTGCGCCACCGAACTCGAGTTCTACCTGTTCAACCAGACCTACCACAACGCCTTTGCCAGCGGCTACCGCGACCTCGTCCCTGCCAGCGATTACCGCATCGATTATCACCTCCTCCAACCCACGCGCGACGAACCCCTCATGCGCGCCCTCCGCAACGGCATGACCGCCGCCGGCGTGCCGGTCGAGAGCAGCAAGGGCGAGTGGAGCCGCGGTCAGCACGAGATCAATTTCACGTGCGCTGCGCCTCTCGAGATGGCCGATCGCCACACCCTCTTCAAGCAAGGCGTCAAGGAGATCGCCGAGCAACACGGCAAGGCGGTCAGTTTCATGGCCAAATACGCCCCGAGTGAAGCCGGCAATTCCTGCCATATCCATCTCAGCCTCTGGCAAGGCGGCCAAAACCGCTTTGTCGAGGAGCGCGGCGCCCGGCAGACCGCACGCGCAGCACGGAGCTCGACGCGGGGAACGAGGAAAGTGGAACGTGGGGACTCAGCCCAAGCTGCCAGCCGCCATCTGCCGTGCGCCGTCGGTTCTCGATTGTTCCGCTCGTTCTTGGGTGGTTTGATGAAATACTCGCCTGAGCTGGCCTATTGCTACGCCCCGACGATCAACAGCTACAAACGGTACCAGCCCGGCAGTTGGGCGCCCACGCGCATGGCCTGGGCCACGGACAATCGCACCGTCGGGTTCCGCGTCGTGGGCGAGGGCGACAGTTTCCGGCTCGAGAACCGCATGCCGGGCGCCGACGCGAATCCCTATCTGGCGTTGGCGGCGATGCTCGCCGCGGGCATGGCGGGCGTGCGCGAGCAACTCGATTGCGGCGAGGAATACCGCGGCAATGCCTACGTCGATCTCCAGCTTCCCCGGTTGCCCGCCAGCCTCCGGGACGCCACGGACTTGTTCGAGCGCAGCGAACTCGCTCGGGCCGCGTTCGGCGAGGCGGTGGTCGAGTTCTATGTCCACCACGCGCGACTCGAACTGCAGGCCTTCGCCGACGCGGTCACGGACTGGGAGAAACAGCGCTACTTCGAGCGGATATGAGGTCGGCGCGGCTCGGGCCGATCCCCTGGGCGTGGCTTGGAGATGCCGGAGTGCCTAGGCGCGTGTCCGTCCCATCCCCGCTCCGCCTCGCTAAGGATTCGGGTTCTCTGGACTTGGCTTTGGCAGGACCGGCCACATAATCCTGCCGCATGAAATCCCTGATCGCGATGGGGGCACTCTGCGCCCTGGCCTGTGGCGCCCCAACCCCCCGCACCCTCACCGCAGCGCCGGCGTCACCTGCCTCCGCCCGGCCGAACATCGTCTTCATTTTGGCTGATGACCTGGGCTATGGCGACCTCGGCTGTTTCGGCCAGCAGAAGATCCGCACACCCCACCTGGATCGCTTGGCGGCTGAAGGCATGAAGTTGACACGTCACTATGCCGGCAATGCCGTCTGCGCCCCGTCGCGCTGTGTCCTCATGACCGGCAAACATCCGGGCCACGCCTTCATTCGCAACAACCGCCAGATGGGCGATCGCGCCCTGTCCCGCTTGGGCCAACCCGAGGTCGAGGGCCAGCATCCCATCCCGGACGAGACCGTCACCCTGCCGGAGTTGCTGCGGTCCTTAGGCTATGCGACGGGCGGCTTCGGCAAGTGGGGACTGGGTGGGCCAGGCTCGACGGGAGAACCGCTCCGGCAGGGCTTCGATCGCTGGTTCGGCTACAACTGCCAGGCTGTGGCGCACAATTTCTATCCGACTTACCTCTGGGACAACGGGAAAACCGTCGCCCTCGACAACCCGCCCTTCTCCGCGCACGACAAGCTCGAGCCGACCGAAGATGCGAACCGGGCAGCGACCTACCGCCGGTTTCAAGGCAACCAATACTCCGCCGACCTCATTGCCGATCGGGCGTTGGCCTTCGTGCGCGCCCATCGGGCCCGGCCGTTCTTCCTCTACTGGCCCACGACCGTCCCGCATGTGGCGCTGCAGGTGCCCAACGATTCGATCGAGGAGTACGTCGGTCGCTGGGACGACCCACCCTACGTCGGCGGCAAAGGTTACCTCCCGCACTTCCACCCGAAGGCTGCCTACGCCGCTATGATCACCCGCATGGACCGCGAGATCGGCCGGTTGATGACTTTGATCGGGGAGTTGGGTTTGGACGAGCGCACCGTCGTTGTCTTCTCGAGCGACAATGGCCCGCTCAACGGCACGCACCAGGGCTTGGCCGGCACCGATTGCGCCTTCTTCGACTCGGCCGGTGGGTTGCGCGACGGCAAGGGCACGCTTTACGAGGGGGGCATCCGCGTGCCGACTCTGGTCCGTTGGAAGGGGCACATCCCACCCGGCTCAGCCACCGACTTCTTGAGCGGCTTCGAGGACTGGCTGCCCACGCTCCTAGACCTGGCGGGCGCACCGGAGACGGCGCCTAAAGACCTGGACGGGTTCAGCTTGGCGCCCACGCTGTTGGGCCAGACCCAGCCGGCGCGTCCGTTTCTCTACCGCGAGTTTCCCGGCTACGGCGGCCAGCAGAGCGTCCATTGGGGGGATTGGAAGGGCATCCGTCGCAACCTCACGGCGCGCGGCAACAACGCCTCGCCCGACCTCGGCCTTGAACTTTACCACCTTAAGACCGACCGCGCCGAGACCACAGATGTCGCCGCGCAGCATCCGGAGCTCGTGGCTCGGCTCGAGCGTATCCTGCGCGAGCAGCGAACGCCCTCGTCCGATTTCCCCTTCCCAGCCCTCGACCGTATGTCGCCACCACCCAGTCCGCGGCCTCCTGGTCAGTCGGGCCGCTGACGGATGGATTCTGCGCCTGACTTTCGCCCCTTGCCCTTCAGCTCTTACGGCCGCCTGTCCTCGGGCACGCGTTCGAGCGCCGGGCCTCGAGGTAACGCCAGCGCGGGTCGGATGGCGCCGCAGGTGGTGCATTCGAGGCAGCGGATGCACCCGGGCACATTGACCGCCTGATCCACGTGGACACCCACCGGACAGCGGCTGCGACACAGGTTGCACTCGACGCAGGCTCGCGCCTCGAACCGCAAGTGGAAGAGACTCCACCGATTGAAGATCGCCAACCAACCGCCCAGCGGGCAGAACAGCCGGCACCACGGCCGATAAACCACCATCGCCCCAACGAGGAACGCCACGAGAATGGCCGTCTTGAACCAGCTCATGAGCCAACCCTCACCCGCCACCAGGCTCTGGATCGAGTAGGGTAAGCCCGCTTCGAGCGCGCCTGCGGGGCACAGCCGACAAATCGAGATGACCTGCCGCTCGTAGGGAATGCCGCGGGCGCCCAGGACCATCGGCAGAAGCAACACCAAGCCTACCAGCACGACGTACCGCAGATGCCCGGCCCAACCCGGCAACGCGATCTTCCAGGCAGTGACCTTGCCCAAGAGATCCTGCAAAAAGCCAAACGGACAGGCCCAACCGCAGGCCAACGAACCTACCGCGATCCCGGCCAACACCAAGACCCCTAGCAACAAGTATGGGATCTCGAACAGCGCCGGGAACAGCGCTGCATAGTTGGCGGCCACACCCACCGGACACGCAAACGAGGCCAGCGGACACGAGTAACAGTGAAACACACAGCTCGGGATGCCGCCCACCCAACGACTCAATGGCGCCAGCCAGACCCCCAGAAAGGCCGTTTGCACCCACGGCCGAATCCGCTGCAACTTGCGGCCTAGCTCCGTACTCGACCGCTCGCCGCACTCGCTCCTGCTGACACCTGACCCTTTACTCATGCGCAACCCAGATAGACGACCAATAGGCGGTTGGGCGCGGAATCCGCTGCGCGCCGGAAACCACTGTGCACACTGCAAAGCTTAAGTTGCCGTGCAGAAGGCCGCAAACCGGCGCGCCCAACCCCGGCCCGCATGCTGCGGTCGATCCTTGGGTTCACCGCCTTCGCAAGGGTCAGCCACGCCGTGTGGCTGTCGCTTACTTGATTCACGTCGGGCAGGGATCTTTGGCTCCCAGATTCACCCGGTAGCGGTCCCGGAGGGGCAACTCGACGATGCGAGCGGCACGATCCAGTGCGGCGGCCGCTTGGCTTGGGTCCTCGAACAGAGCCGGGTCTAACGATATGACTGCTTCCTGGAACTCGAGTCCGCCCCGGGCAAAAGCCCGCACCAACTGCGTTTCTCGGGCCGATTGACCGGGCTCGGTCTCGATTCCCGTCACGTGCCGGGCACCGGACAGCAGCAGGATGATCGCCACGAGCGCCACGCCCAAGCCCAGCCAAAAGTCGTGCCGTTCCGCATCTCGCAGGAGCGGATCCACGGGCGGTTGGGGTACGGTTCTACGCATCGCAGCCAACGACTCAACGCCGCACGTTGCCTACCCGGCCTTTTCTGAACCAACCCTCCGCCCTTGGCAACGCGGAAAACCACGCGGGGAAAACGGCACCGTACGGGAGGTGCGGTCCCGGGCAGCGCTCCGCAAGCCCACGCGGACCGCGTACGGGGGGTGACGGTGACGGCGGCACGCAGCGCACTAGCCGCCCTGCTAGATCAGCAACGCGCGTCGGTCGCACTCGTCGTAACACCAGTCCGGCGGCAACTCCCCTTCGCCCCAGACACGCAAGAGCTTCATCTGCGCGCGCTCGGCCAAATCCAGCAACCGCGTGGCGCGCTCGAAGTTCCACACGTGGGTGCCGATTCCGATTGGGGTGGTTGCCCGTTCACTCGCTCACGAGCAGGCGGATGAACATTCGCGGCTCAGGGCCGATGGGCAGGTTTGCGCTCAGCGGGCCACCGGTGCCGAGGAGGAGTCCTTCGTCGGCCCAACTACCCGCGGCAAGGGTGGTGGACGTCTGGATCCGGTACCGCAACCCGTTTTCCGAGAGCCAGGCAATCCGCACCGCCCCGCCATCGCGGACGACGGTCAGCCCAGGGGCGACGGGCATGACTCCGGTGGTGAGGCCCGCTTCGCCGGCGGCATGGATGGCGGCGATTTCTGCAGGGTCCAGGGCGCGGTTGAAGACCATGACTTCGTCGAGTTGACCGAGCCATTTGGAACTGCCGGGGCGGCTGCCGATGGTTAGACCGTTGCCGTTGAGCGCCGTATCGAGTGAGCGGACGGCTTGACCGTCGGGATTGCCGTCGACAAAGAGCCGCACCGTGGTGCCGTCGTAGGTCACGGCGATGTGGTGCCAGTTGTCCGGGCTGAGCGTGGTGTCGCCGGCGACGTCATGATTGTAGCCGAAAAAGTAGAGTTTGCCCGGCGCGTTGGCGGAGGTGATGAGGCCGAACATGCGGCTGTTGGCTTCCGAGCCATATTGGATCAGCGCGGACTCGGTTGAAGTCACCAGAACACGCGGGGTTTTGCACCAGAGCATGAGTGTGCGCGGGGCGGCGCCAAGCGGCAGGCCTGTCGGCGTGACGACTTGAGCCAAGGCGGTCGTGCCGTTGAGGTCGAACGCTTGGTTGACCATGCCGGTCGCGAAGCCCACCCCACCCACGCCGGTGGCGTTGTTGGAACCCTGATGGTCGAGGAAATTGCCTTCGGCCCGCCACCAACTGACGAGCCCTGCCGGAACCGGGACGCCGGCGACCAAGGAGACTCCGGTGACAAAGGACTCCCGGCAGGAGAGCAGGCCGTCGGGAACGGTACCGGTGGCGTCGCGGGTATGACCGTCGAGCGGAAACCATGCCACCAAACCTGCTTCGGTTCCCATCAGCGGCGACCGGTAGCGGCTGCGGATGGTGGCATCCGAGAGGGCGGTGTCCCAGAAACGGATCTCATCGAGCTCACCACTGAAATCAAAAACCGTGTTGCCGAAGTAAAACGGGCCTTGCTCGCGAATCCAGGCACCGCTGGCATTCCCTTGTGCCTCGACTTGGCCGTTGATCAGCAGGGCAAGTTGGTTGGCGGCCAGCGAGGCATCATAGCGCAACGCGAAATGGTACCAAGTGTCCGGCTGCGGATCGAGGGTGCTGCCCGTGACCTCAAAAATGCCGTCCGTAGTGCCCATGGTGAGCCGGAAACGGTTTTCCAGCGAGGGCGTTTGCCCGATGCCGGCCTGAATCCCCAGCGCCTGGCTAGAGAATGGCAGTTGGCTGGCAAGCTTGCCGCGGAAACGGGCCCAGAACTCGATGGTAAAGGCGCTTCCCAAATCCAGCGCCGGTACTGCCGGAATTTGTAGCGAGTCGCGATGTCGCGGATTGAGCGTGTCGCCCGGCGGTGGGGCAGCGTGATCCATGGCCAAGGCCTGCCCCGGAACGACCGGATCGGCCACCGTGCTGAACCGGCGGTAGTAGATGTCGTATTCGTCGGGGAGCACGCTTGAGCGCGAGGCAGTTGCCAGATGCAGCGTGCCGTCGGGTCCAGCAAGCCATTGCGGAGCGATGTCCGGCTCTGATCGCATCACTTCGATCGGCGGTCGCACGATCACCGGGGACACATAGCTTGCAGCCGAATCCTTGCTGCGAGCTAGAAAGCTCCCGCCCCAGAGCAGTCCGACACGGGCTGCGCCCGGGTTCCCGGGAACCACTGTCAGCCGCGGCCAGGATACCGGCGTCAACAGCGTGCTTCGCGGATTGGTGGCATCTGCGAGAACCGACCAGGGCGAAAACGAAGCACCCGCATCGGTCGAACGCTGCACCAACATGCGGCCGGCCATACTGTCCGATACATCCACGGCACCGACGAAAATCTCATCGCCGTTGGCGGCGGCGGCGAAGCCGGAAGAATTGGCGAGTTGTGCCGGGGAGTCCGTCAGGCGGAGCGGGGGCGAATAGGTGGTGCCGCCGTCCGTCGACCGACAGCAGAACAGAGTTCCCAAGGCCGGTTCGCTGCTGTCTTCGGAACTGAAGAAGACCAGTACGGTTGGCCCGGTTTTCACCATTCGCACCGCGTCGCCAAAGGCCGTCTCCAAGCGCTCACGAAGCCGCCGGAAGCTGAAGTTGGCACCCCCATCGGTGGATATCCCGGCGTGCACTGCGGATTTCAGACCTCCGATGCCGAATGCTTCGTTGTCTCGCGCCGCCAACAGCACCTCGTCGCCCTGAATGGTCAACTGGGTGGGAGTCGCCGCCACCGCGGTAGGCGGGTCGCCGCTGACGCCCGAGGTCTCGAAACTCGCCCCGCCGTTGGCGGAGTGGGAGATGGAAAGCCCAGGGTAGTAACCATATTGCCAGCCAAACACCTCGGTATACACGGCGCTCGCCCGAGTGTAGCGAAAGGCAATCGCAACCCGGTCGCCGGCAGCGGCGACCAAGGGCGGGCCGAGGTCCGCGGTGTGGCCTTTGCCCGGACTTGGGTTGGGCGGATGGGTTTCCACTGTGCCGAGGATTTTCGGGGTCTGAAAGGTGGTGCCACCATCGGTGGAACGAAGGTAGACGATCTGCGGGGCCAGGCCACCGCCACTTCGCAGCAGCACGACGTGGACGCCGCCGTCTGCGGCAGCGAGAAAGGCTGGAGCCTGGCCGGTCTCGGAGTGTTGACTGAAGAGTCCGGAATGCAGGTCGGTCCCACTGCCATCAAGGAGGATCCGGACCGGCTCAAAGGTTAGCCCGCCATCGGTCGAGCGGCGGTAAAGCAGGCGCTGGGTCTGCAGGTCATCCGAGACCGCCAGCCACGCGAGGTGGATGCTGTTTCCCACAATGGCGAGCATTGGGTATCGGTCCTGAAGGGCCGGATCGCCGGGTGCCTCGCTGCTGAGGTTGCGGAAGTGGAGGGAATCCGCGGCGGTGCGGGCGTCCGCAGCGGGTGGGAGCAAGGCACCAAGGGCGGCGATCAGCGACAAGGCAGCGAGGGATGCTGAATGGATTCGTTTCATGGAAGTTGGCGGTCGGAGATCATGCAGAGGGGGGATCAGAAGCGGGGGCGGGATTCAGAAAGCAACCGCGCCCGAGGGAAGTCAGCCGCGAGGCGCCGACCGGTGGGTTTTGTGGATCCGGTACACTGCCTCTTCGAGGGGATCCACCGGCCAGCCTGCCCAACTGCTGTGACCGAAAGATGACATAATGATCCTCGATTCGGTGCGATCATTGGCGTTAGGGTTTCTTGCGATGTGCCGGTTGTCAACCTTTTTGGTGCTCCATTCCATTCCAGATCAGTGGGTTCCGAAGCCGGCCCGCCAGGCAACTCGACCACGCGCCGGCGCCAGAGCATGCGCACCATCGGGAGCGGGACGACCTTCTATTCACCCACAGGCTTGCGGGCCTGCGTCGAGCCGCCGGATTGGCATCTGGTGGGCGACCACCACTTTGGGATATTTACTACCTGCCACGATAGTAATACTTGACAAGTACGTTTCTCGCTTCTCCTCCTGGGACAAAATGGCGCTCGCGGGGGGGGCAGGGGACAGTGCTGCGACTCCCTGGGAGCCCATGAGGACGTATGTGTGAGCGTGAGCGTGAGCGTGAGAGGACTCACGCGTCCTGCAGCCAAGTGGTCGCAAAACGCAAAAGGGAAAGGCAAAGGGTGGCCTAAGGGGCCAAGGGGCCAGCGTCAGGGTGTACCCACAATGCGGAAGAACTGCTGTGGCGTGGGGGTCAGGGTCAGAGGGGCGGTTGCACGATAGGTTCTGGCGCCGGTCTTGAGAATCGTGGCGTCTAGGATCGTGGTCCAGGGCTGACCCTCGATCGCGGAGGTCGCCTCGAGGGCGAAGGCGGTGGCCGGGCGATCGGGGCCGATGAAGGTGATCTCGACGGTAGCGGCTTGACTGGCGGGCTGGATTCCGGTCAGGCGGATGACCGTGCTACCCGGGGTGGTGACCGTGGCGGTTCCCAGCGTGGTAATCTGGCCATCCAGGGTTGTGCCCGCGACATCGTGGAAGTTCGCCCAGGGCGGAGGCCGGAAGAAGGCGAGGCGCAGTTCGTAGGGCGTGGCGGAGAGGTTGAGCAGGGTTAACGTGAGGACGAGCGGGTCGAGCGTGACAGGAAAGCCAGCTTTGAGTGCGCCGGCGGCGGCGGCGTAGTCGGGCCCAGATTCCTTGAGCGCAGGTCCGCCCAGGCCATTGCTGTCGAGCGCTGGGGTGACAGCAAGGTCGGACAGGCCTTGGACCTGGGCGGCGCCAGCGGGGAAGACCACGCGGACGCCCATGCTGAAGAGCGGCTGAAGGAGGTGCGGACCCGGAAGGCTGTCGTTCATGTCCAACTCGATGCGGACCTGGAAGGGCTGGCCGACAGGCGCCTCGTACTCGCCCTGGTCGAAGAGGAGTTGGCCCGCGCGGGCAGGGTCGGGAAGCGCGCTGGCGCATAGCAGGGCGACGGAAGTCCAGAGCATGCATCCGAGTCGGCGTCGGATCGAGGCGCGACCTGAACCAGGAGATGGGAGCGGCATGGTGGTCATAGGACGGCGGGTTGCGGGGCCGGCGGAGGCGCGGCTCCGGCCGGGGCCGGGCTGTCGGCCTCCTGCAGCAGGGACGTGTCGGAGAGGGCCTTTGCCCCGACCAGCGGAGCAGTCAAGGCGAGGTGAGCGAGTCGGCTTTGGGCGCCTCGAGGTTGGCTTCCAGCACGGGGCGGAAAGCGAATAGATCGGCGAAATCGACGTCGCCATCGCCGTCGGCGTCGCCGAAGCGGCAGTGGAATCCAAGGCGTTGGATGCCGCCGGCGAGGATCTGCTGACCGGGCCCCGTGATATGGGTAGGGAAGACGGAGAGCTGGTACTGGCCGTCGGTGAGCGACCCCGAGGGGGCGGTTGGGAAGGTCACGACCCATTGGCGGCCGTTGCCGGCGAGATCGCTCCAGGTGATCGGGACGGGTTGCTCGTCCTGGTCGGTGAGCAACAGGGCGCCGGGGGCGAGGGCGGGTGGGGCGCTGAACTCGAGGGTGATGCGGGTGACGCGAGAGCGTTGGGGGGTGCCGTCGTTGATGACGATCGCATCGAGGGTGAATGGGACACCGCCGGCCACGGTCGTTACGGCATCGGGTTGGACCGGTGCGGCCTCGACATTGCCGGCGGCGTCGCGTGCGCGGCTATAGAATTGGTAGGTGTGACCGGCTTGGCCGACGAAGGCGGCGGCCGTGTTGGCGGTGTCGTCGAGCCAGAGTTGGAAGGGCGCGTCGTTGTCGGACACGTAGAGATCATAGCTGACGATGCCGGAGAGGTCGGGGCTGCCGAGCGGTCCCCAAACCACGGCGAACTCGGGGGAGGCCTGTTGGTCGGGCAAGGCGCCGACGGCACTTTGGGGCGCCCGAGTATCGAGCTTGATTTGGGTGAACTGCGGCGCCTCGCGGTTGCCGGCCTGGTCATCGGAGTAGAACCACAGTTGGTGTTGGCCCTCGGCGGCGAGATCGTTCCGTCCCGTATCCACGAGCCAGTTGAGGCCGCCGTCGAACGAGTAGTAGGTCTGGCCGGCGCCCGAGCCGTCCGGTTCGTGTTGCGCGGTGAAGTCGAGCAGCACCGGCGTCACGTGCCAACCGTTCTCGCCTTGTTGGCCTTCGACGGCGAGCTGAGTGGTTGGCGGGGTCAAATCGACCATCGAGACCACCGCGACCGCCGGGGAGGCTTCGCTGGCATTGTGGGCGGCATCGTGAGCGCGAGCCGACAAGAGATGGTCGCCGGCGGGGACATAGACCAACCGATGGATGAAGCTGCCGTCCGGCTCGGGCACGACGTACTCGACGTGTTCGCCGTCGAGCAGGATCTCGACGACGCTCTCTGGATCGGCCGTGCCGGTGAGGGTGGCCGGCCCCTCCAGGATGGGGCTCGCAACCGGGTCGAGCACCGGCGCCGGCGGCGGCGAGGTGTCCAAGGCGATCACGATGGGCACCGTCTCGCTGACCGGGGCACCGCTGACGGCGTCGATTCCCTCGATCGTGAGCGTTCCGGTGTAGCGCCCGTCCGGGAGGCTGACGGGCAGGGTGAAGAGCGCGTTGAAATCCGCGCTGCCGCCGGCTGGAATGAGCGGGCTGGCGAGATCAAACGCCACGTTGGCGGCGGGGAGAGTGTGTCCCAAGCCGTCGGTGAGGTCGGAGGCCGAAACCGCGACGCTCTCGACGCCGCGTTGCTGGCCGTACTCGACGATGCTGATCAGGGCGCTGAAGGAGCGGGCGTTGGTGGTGCGGTCGATGGCTGGGCTGATCGAATCGAGCAGGGCAGGGTAGCCGGGCACTTCCAGGAGGCTGACGGCGTACTCCGCATCCAGCGGCACCTCGGTGGCGTTGACCACGACGCGATAGGTCTCACCGGGCAGCGCGTCCAGCCAGATCCACTCGGCCGCGCCCGCGGACCCGCCGTATTCGGCGCCGGCAATGTTCACGGCATCCGCGCCGGCGACGGGATCCCAACCGACGTGGTTTCCGGCGGCGTCGTAGAGATGAAGGTCGAAGTTGCTGTCGAGTGCCTGGGTGAGCCAGACCCGAAGGCGCTGCGCGCCCGGCGCGAGGGTCACTGTAGCTTCCCGGGTTTCGCCTTGGTTCAGCGTGCCGGCGAGGGGGTAGCTTAGGCGTTGCTGGTGGAAGAGGGCGAGTTCGTCGGCCGTGCCGATATAGAAGCGGCCGGGGTAGGGTCCGGCGATGACGTGGCTCATGGTGGCCGGATCGATGGCCAGGAGTTCGACCCGGACGTCGTAGCCGTGGAGGTCGACCAGGGAGGATTTCACCCCGGCGTACGTGGCCGTCAGCGTCGCAGCGGCGCCGGCGGGAATGAGGGCAGCCTCGCCTTCGAAACGGCCGGCGTCCTCGCCGCCTCCGACGATTTGGAGCACGGGAACGACTTGAATCGGACCGGAAGCGTCGTTACGGACGACGACATGGGCGGTGCCGGTGCCACTGAGGGCGTCGGGGGCCAATTCGATGTCCGGGATCGAGACGCTCTCGACGAAGAGCGGCACGGCGGGGTCGACGGGGGCGCGTTCATCGAGGTACTGGAGGTGGAACTTGATGTCGCTGCTCATGCGCCAGACGCCGGAATTCTCGAACTCCTGGTTGTGGAGCAGATCGGCGAACCGTTTGGCGATCCACTCGAAGCCCCACACCTCGGCTTCTTGGACGGTTTGGAGGGCGGCATCGATGGCCCAATTGGCGACCATGGCGGAGGTGCGGCCGAGGAAGCCGGCGATGCCGACGCCGCTGAAGGGGAGTAGGCCGGCGGCGGTGGCGGCGCTGGAGAGCATGCTTTGCTGCCATTTCATGGCGATCAACTCCCAGTGCAGGCTCAACTGGTAGTGCTGGTGCTCGAGCAGTTTGCCCAGGAGGTACGCGGGCTCGAAACTGGTGCCGAATTCCCAACTGGTGAGATATACCGGCAGCCACTCACCCACGACTATAGCCCCTTTCTCACCTACCGAATACCAGGCGGTGGGCTGGCGCACGGGTTCGCCGGTTTGCCGGTTGACTTCGGGCACGCCAAGGCCGCCGGTGGCCTTCTGCAGGGCTTCGGTCAAGCGGACGTACTCTTCGTAGAGGGCGTCGATGGGATAGTACGCGGGGAGAGCGCTCGACAGGAAACCGAGGGAGGTGGCGAGGTCTTTCTTGATGGCGTCCTTAAGCGCCTGGGTGCCCTCGACGCGGTAGAACTCGTTCTCAGCTTTCTTGATGATGACGTCCAGTTGGGCCAGCAACGCTTCGGGATCTTGGGTGACCACGGCGGAGAGGTCATTCCAGACGGCGTAATCGCGGATGAGGTAGACGGGGAACTTGGTCTCGAGGAACGTGCGGAAGGTTGTCGCGGCGGTGGCCGGGTTCTTGAGGGCCTCGGCGAAAGCGCCGCTCCAGATTTGGCCGATGTCGGGCTTGGTGCTCTTGAAGAGCGAGAAGAGGCTGCTGAGGAAGCTGCCGCTGGCCGTCACCATGCCAATCTGCTTGATGGCGTAGCCGAACCGGCCGATCTCGTTGGCGGCATACTGGGTCGAGGCACGCCCGAAAGAGATGGCGGTGCCGAGAAGGCGCAGGCTGCGGACGGCGAAGTTGAAGACGTAGTTGGCCTGGAGCGCCTTGGAGAGGGCTTCGAGTTCGTTGACCGTCCCGGCGGTCTCACCCACGATTGCCGCCGCCCGATCGACATCGGCGTCGATCTTCGCATAAATTGCGTGCTCTAGGTCGGTGAGCGCTTGAACCAGGTCTTGCCGTGTGTGCTTGCCCACCAGGGTCTCCTTGAGCGGGCTGCCCAGGGTCACATCGGCGCGCGCGCCGTCCTGGGCCGTGAACGAGGTGGTGAAGGCGCTCACGCGCAAGGGGCTCAGCACGCTGAACTCCCACCAGCCCTCCGCGGTCTGGCTGGGGGCGACGTCGCCGAAGGCCAATTCGGTGACGCTATCGCCGCGCGGCGAGGAATGGACCAGGTGCACACCCGAGGGCCCGCGCAGGGCAGTGGTGAGGTCGATGTCGGGGACATTGATCTTGAGGTTGCGGGCGGTGCCGGCGCCGCTGTTGGTCACGGTCACATTTACCCGGAAGGTGTCGCCTGCGTTGAGCGGAAGCCCGAGCGCCGGCACGCCGTAGCGGAGCGACAGCTCTGGTGCGGGACGAACGACAATCGGGCGGCCTGCGGTGGTGAACACGGCTTCGATGCCGTTGATCTGGTAGCGGACGCGCAGGTGGACGTAGTAGGTCTGGCCGGCGTCGCTCGAACCGCCCACGCCGGGCCCGGGTTTGAGTCGCATTTTCAGCGTGCCGCTCTGCTCCGGGAGCAGGGTGGTGGGCATGCTGGCGACCGATTCGCCCTGAAACTCCGCTGTGACCAGGCGGGCGCCGGCCGGCAGCTTGCCGGCCTCGTTGACGGGTGCGGTGGCGATGAGGACCTCGGCTCGGACAGCCTCGAAGGCAATGTCGGGGAGGATGTTCTGGAAGGTGGCTTCCACGGTGAACAGCTCGTCCTCGACCGAGATTTCCTGCGAGAGACCGACCTGGCTCAGGCCGCTGGGTGCCAAGTCCGGATGGCGGTCGAACCATTGGGCCACAAACGACTCGCCGTACTGCAAGGCCCCGGTAGGCCAGGGACCGACGAAGGGCGTGATGCGGTAAGGTTGCCCTTCGAAGCGGCCGCCTTCCGGGCCGATGCGGATGCGGATGGGGATGATGGTTTCGATCAGGCGCTCGCCGACGTTCCCGGTGGCGCGCAGGTAGCCGCCGTCATAGATGCGCTCCTCGGCGACGTCGGCGAAGCGTTCCTTCTGAATGACGAAGCTGAACAGGGCCGATCCCTGGGCCGGGACTTCGCCGATCTCGAGGACGGTCTTGCCATTGCCGAAGCGGATGGCGTCGCCAAGGATGCCGACGGCCTCGACTTTGACGCCTGTGATCTTATCGAGGCTGGGGTTGTTCAAGCTGAACATGTCCCGATCCCGAGGCGCAATAGGCGAGTCCGAGAGCATCCCGCTGCCGGCGAAGATGGGGAAATCATGGCCGACGGCCCAGGGATGAGAGAATTGGGCGTTTACCCAAGCGGCGTTGGGTCCGCCCGCCTTGGCGGTGTCGTCGTGGGCGAACGCATATTGGAACGACCCGTAGGTGGAGGTCTGTCCGGCTCTCAGGCCGTTGATAAAGGCGACGGGGAAGCCGGAATTGGCGGAACCCCAGGAGACTTCCTGATGGGTCGCAGCGGCCATGCCGAACATGCGATCGGTCACCGTCAACTCCTCGAGCATGCCGCCGCTGAAGCACTGGGCGAAAAGATAGGTGCGGTAGCCGGCGGTGAGGCCGTTGAGCCAGCCCGCGAGTGTGTCGTTGGTGATGATCTCGCCCGGGCCCCAGCCGATCAAGACCTCTTCGTCGTGGCGGCTGGCGTTGTTTTCGAGGCCCGCGCCGTGATCCTCGGTGTAGACAAACAAGTGTGGCAGTTTGCCCTGGGCGACTTCAGCCTCCATCTTGCCCTTCACGAGGTTGATGACGCGCTCGAATTCTGCGCTGGTGGCGGCGTACCAATTGACACTGAACTTGTCCGAGTTCTTGCCTGACTCGCGATCGGGCGATGGATCGTCGCCGTCGGCGCACAGGACGTAGATGTTTCTCGGGTCGAGCCCGGCATAGGAGACCAGGGCGATGTAGAGTTTGCGGGCGACGAGGTAGAACATGTCCAGGTTATGGCTTTGCCGCTCGGCGAGCGTGGACGCGCTGGAACCGCCGATGAACAAGATCGCGTAGTCTGTCCCGGCGGGATCGCCCTGCCGGAGGAAGTACTCCCCGGCCGGCTTGTTCGGAATGAGCGTCGGCGCGCCGTCCACGTTGGCGCTCATGACCAGGTCGACCTGGGCCCGCCCCAGCGTCTGCTGCTCGGTGGAAGTTGTGCAGTTCCATGAGAAGCGGAAACTGTCGAGCTCGAGGGTGAGGACCAAGTCGGTGACGGCCGAGCCGGGTTGGACATACACACTGCCCTCGGCGGACTGGTGGAAGTCGGCGGAGGCCTCGCCGTCATAATCGCCAGCCAGCACGTCGGCGAAGGTCACGGTGCCGTCGGCTCCGGTCCGCCCCCGCAGACGGAGGCTGCGCTCGACGATGGCCGGGTCGGCCAGTTGCTCGAAGGGACTCGAGGCGAGGCTGACGTAGACGTCGGCGTTCGCCACAGGCAGGTCGAAGTCGTTTCTGACGATGACGCGTAGGTGGCCGACGATTTCCTCGGTCACTTCGATGGCGATGGGGATGATGGCGGTGCCACCGTTGCTGACCACGCCCAACTCATCGCGATAGCTGTTCAGGGCGACGGCGGGGCCGGGTTTGGCAGTGAGGACCACGGTCGTGGACGCGCCGCGCGCCAGTCGGTCGGTGCCCAGGGCCGACACGGTCAGCCACGGGAGCGACGGAGGCAGCACGACCAGGTCAGTCAGCGGCGCGTGGCCGGCGTTGGAGATGGCGATGGTTTGGGTTACGGCGACCCCGCCGGGTCGCGCGCCCAAGTGGACGCTCTCCGGATCGACCGCGAGCAACGGTTCGGCACGGACGACCACGGTCTCGACCACGAAGGTGGTGTTGAAGCCAAGGGCGTTGCCCACGGTGAAGAAGAACTGCTGCTCGGTGCCTGGGACGGACGGATCGAGGGCGTAGAGTTCCACTTTAACCTCGGTGGCCTCCTCGGGCGCCAGGGTGGTGGCGGCATCCTCGGCCTTGAGGACGGCGATCACGGCGTCGTTGGGCTCCTCGTCGGAGAGGTTGAAGGTCAGGTCGTCGAGCGTGACGGTGCCGAGGTTGGTGAGGGTGAGGGTGACGACGTTGGCGCCGCTCTGCCGAACTGGGACGGGCATATGGGCGTCGGATTGGACATGCAGACCCTGGATGTCGAACCAGGCGAAGCCGGCGCGTTCGAGCCCGCGGCGAATGGTGGACACGGCGAGGCTGTACTCGCCGCCCTCGCCCGCATGCGGATCGAACAAGAACTGGTACCGCCCCTGGGCGTCGGTGGCGGCTTGGAAGAGGCGTTGTTGGCCGTTGTGAATGAGGAGGATGTTGAGGACAGCATCGGCCACGGGCAAACCGTCGGCGCGCTCGACGATCCCGCTGATGCGGACGTTCTCGCCGGTTGCATAGGTGGTCTTGTCGGTGGCGGCGGAGACCGCGAAGTCGGCGACCAACTCGAACGGCAGGTAGCGGGTCAACGGGCGCTGGCCTGGCACGGCAACCTCGAACTCGGCAGTGTAGGTGCCCTCGGGGAGCCCGGCGTCGGCCACGTTGAACTCGTAGCGGAAGGCGGCGAGTGAGGCGACATAGGCCATGGGCGTGGCCACCAGTTCCGTGCCCTCGGAATCGAGGAGGCGAAGCTGCACGGTCACGCCCTCGGGCTGTCCGAGCGGCGTGTCGGGAGCTTGGGAATCAGCTACCCGCGCCGTGAAGGTGATCGAGTCTTCGGTGAGGTAGGATTCGGTGATGGCCTCGCTGCTGGCCAACGCCACCTGTTGGCTCTCGCGAATGGCGTCGTAGACGTCAATGAGGGTCGTGTGGCTGCCCAGGTCTATGACGATACCGGGATCAAGCTGAACCGAAACGCTCCAGCGGTTGTTGTCCTCGACGAGTTCGGCAACTTCGTCGAGCGTGTCCAGGGTGACGGCGACCTCGGCCACGCCGTCGCCGGTGACGTCGGGTGTCCAATCGACGAACCAGTATCCGCTGGCCCGGGACTTCAGGATCTCCTCATGCCGGTACGCGGCGACGAGCTCGCCGTTGACCTCGAGGTGGAGCGTGAACGCGCCCTGGCTCTCCCCGAGCCCCAGATTGGTAAAGCGCACCTTGAACTGGCCGGCCTCCCCATAACGGAGCGCTGGTCCGTTCCACTGGATGGTCTGGACCGCAAGATCCGGCAGCCGGACGTCGACGGTGAGCCCGGCCAGGGTGCGTTGGTTGTTGTTTTCGGAGCTCTCCGGGACGGCATTCTGCATGTCGGCGACGACCCGGATGTCCACCTGGCCGTTGGTGACAGGCGCGGCCAGGGTGATCCAGCGGTCCGCGTGCGCGTCCAGAGCAGCGATGGTCTCGGTCCCCACGAGTTCGCCCCCGACGTAGAAGCCCACGGCGAAGGGGAGATCGAGAGGCACGCGGCTCTCGTTGCGGATGGCTGCGGTGATGAGGAGCGGGTTGGACCTTGCGGGTGCCGGAGTGTTGGTAGACGTGGTTGGGCGTCATGCCGCCGCCCCAGATGTCATCGCCGAAATCCCAGAAGTAGTTCAGGAGGTAGCCGTCCGAATCGATCGAGCGTGTGCCATCGAAGGTGAGTTCGGTCAGAACATCCCCGGCGAAGTCGGCGCCGGCATCGGCGAAGGGGGGATCGTTGACGACGACCTCGAGATCGAGCATGGCCTCGGGCGAGTCGGTGCCCAGAGAGGCGCGGAGTTGGTGGCGGCCGGCCATTTGTGGCGTCCATTCGACGAGCGGATAGACGTGGCGCCAGGCGCGGAGGTCATCGATGTCGACTTGGCCGAGGACAACCTCGGACTGGTCGGGCTGTACGACGGTGAAGGTAACCAGGCCGCTTTCGGGGGTGACGCCGTTGTTGGTGATCACGGCGCGGACGGCGGCCTTGTAGCCGACGGTGGGCGGCAGGCCGAGGTAGAAGACCGGTTCGACGAATTCGTAGCGGCCGACGGCCGAGTCGGGCTCGGGTTCGTGGAGGATCAACTCGAGGCCGCCTGCGGCCGAGGCATTGTCGGTCCAAAGGATGTCGAACTCATTGGGTGTCACGTTGACTTCTTCGACGACCAGGGCGGAGCGGAAATCGAGGGTGTAGGTGGCGCTTTCGGGCTGTTCGCGTCCTTGCTCGTCGATGAAGCCGAGTTCGTCCACGAAATAGAGGTTGCCGTGAGCGCGCCAGAAGTTGTTCCCGCTCAGGTAGGTGTCCTCGCCGCCGGGCGGGCCGGCCTTCGAGATCGAGCGGATGTTGGCCTCAGGCATCGGGTCGGGCATGACGATGCAGACATAGCCGTGAGTCTCGGGCACGACCAACTCGAGGGTGCGATCCTCCGGAGTGGGCGAGCGAGTGACTTGCACGTTTTGTGGGATGAGGATGGGCAGGCGCAGCCCGGAAGTGAGGTTGATCAGGTAATCGGGGAAGCCATCCTTGTCCCGGTCGATCAGGCTGAAGTGGTTGTCCGGATCCTGGGCGTCGGCGAAGAGGCGGTCGTGTTCGATGATCTCGGTGCTGACGCCCAGGATGAGGGGATTGATCTGCACACCTTTGTAGGCGCGGTGCGTCATCTCGGCGGTGAACTCGACGAACTTGCCGTCGAGGGTGGACTGCATGATCCAGTAACCGCTAACGAAACTGTGCGGTTGAACATCGCCCAGGACGAGCCGGGCGATGTCGCCGGTGACACTGCCGAAGCTGCTGCCGACGATGCGGAAGTCGATGAGCAGGCCGGCTTGGTTATCGACGATCTGGGGCTGGCCGGAATCGATTTTCAGATTGGTGGCGATGCCGTCGCCGTCGTTCTCGACCAGCAGCCCCAGTTTGAAGGGAACGTCGCCCTCGACCTCCCGCGGGATGTAGTAGTGCAGATAGAGCTTGGGTTGCGGATGGACCGTGATCTCGACCTCGTTGGTCACCACTTCTTTGAGCCGGCCGTTCTGGTAGTAGGTCAGCACCGCCTTCACGTAGTAGGGCTTCCCGTCCAAATCCGTGCCGCCCAGGCCTTCGCCCGGGATCAGGATCCACCGGCCGCGCATCGTGGCCCCGTGCGCCAACCCGGCGGAGCCGTCGATGGCTGCGATGCCGTCCAACTCCGGCGGGACGACATAGAACCGGTCGGTGACGTCCTGGCCCGCTTGGTCGCGTACGCGCGGCGAGACCGAGAGGCTAACCAAGCCGGTGCCGGTGCCGTTGGTCAGTTCGAGGCGCGCGTCGAAGCCCTCGCGTTCGAGCGTGGCCTTCTGTTGGATTTCGAGGCGGACGATTTCGGTGACGGTCTCGGCTGCGTCACCCAAGTCGAAGCGCGGTAGGTCGCGCAACATGTCCATTTCGCCGCCGCCGTCCTCATCGGGCAACTTGAACTCCTGCTCTTCCTGCTCGCCCATCCGGACCCGGACGACATGCCGGCTCGGGTTGGTGAGGGCCAACCGGGGGGTCAGGCGCGTTTCTTCGGGGAGCGGCTCGAAGGTCTCAGGATCGAACTCGACATAGGTGCCCTCGATCAGGAAGTACGTCGAGGAGGAGTGCAGGTAGGCGTAATCGCCAGGCTCGACGTAATAGGCAAAGACCGTCGAGGATTGGGGGCGAGGGTGCCGAGTTGGCCGCCGGAGGAGACGGTGATGCCCTGGGCGCCGACGACCTTGACCGTGACGTTGTGAAGCTCGATGAGGCTGGGATTGAGCACGATCACCTGGTCGGTGAACCCGGCCTGGATGTCGTGCGGGAGGGCGACCCAAGGCGGCAGGAAGGCAAACTTGGGCTTGGGCACGTCCGCGGCGAAGGTCAACTTCAGCGTGATGTCGTAAGTGTCCTCGATCACGATCGGCTCGACCGTCCACTTGATCTGCAGGGGCACGGCCACCAATTCGACCTGAACCGGCTGGGCTTTGCTCTGAGGCATAACGCTCACGGTGCCGCGGGCGGACTCGTGGCCGGCGGCGCTGATCTGGTAGTCGTAGAGGCCGATCGGCGCGTCGGCCAGGGTGGCGATGCCGCGTGCGTCGCTGCGGGCGCGGAAGATATTCTGGTAGGTCGAGCTGCGACCGTCGCCGTACTGAACGGTGAAGGTTTGCTGGCTGACCATGACGACCTCGGCGTTGGCGACCGCTTGGCCGGCGTCGTTAGTGAGGACGAAGTAAACGGAGCCGAGGTTGGCCGAGTTGATCTCGACGCTGAGCACCATCTCGGCGCGGTTTTGACCGTCGGTGACCACCAACTTGTCAACGTAGATCCCGGGTTGGGCGTTCTGGCCCGGTTCGACGATCAGATCAGGGTCACGCTGGCGCCCGGCGCTAGCCTGGTGTCCGACAACGCACCGACTTTGACCCAGGGCAAGATGGCGGGTGGCAGCACCTGGATACCGGTCATCGTGCCCAGGCCGCGGTTGGTCAGGGTGACCTGCTGGGCGAGTTGGCCGCCGGGTTGGCCCCCCACCTCGAGTCGCTGGGGCGCCAAGACCGGCACCGGTGTGGCCGGGACGAGCGTGAACCGGATCCGGCTGCTGGCCGTTGCGCCCTCGGCGGTGACCGCTTCGATGCGGAAGGCGGCGCTTGGCGGGGCGTTTTCGGGGATCCGAACTTCGAGCCGGATTGGGAGCCGGACGCCGGCCTGCAGCCGGCCCGGGATCGAGTGGGTCAGCGAGCCGGTGACGTTGTCCGCGGGGTCTTCGTCCACCAGCGTGATCACCGTGCCCGTCAGGGGCACATCCGAGAGGTTCTCGAGGGTAAAGACCTTGGTGAAGGTGCTGTTGGTCGAGGTGGTGGCGTGGACCCGGCTTGGGTCGAGGTTGACGGCGACGATGGCGAAGGAGGTCTGGGCGCTGGTGCCGACAAGGTTGGCGGCGATGAACGCATCGACCGTGAACTCGCCGGCGTCGCCCCAGGCGGGATTGAACGTGTAGGCAAACTCGCCGGACGCCCCGGTCTGCGTTTCGAAGACGCGCGTCGAGGGATCGAAGACGGTGCTACTGGAGACGATGCCTTGGGCGCCCGGGGCGCCTTTCGAGATCATGAGTGCCACCTTCTGGTCCGCCATGGGCTCGCCGTCGAGCTTGGTGGCCTGGCCGGTGATGGCCACGGGTTGGCCCCGAGCATAAACCGACTGGTCTGTTTGCACCGTGAAGTTGAGCTCTTCGATCACCAGCAGCGAGAGGAAGGCGGCGCTTTCCTTGACGCCGTCGGTCGCTGCGGCGCGGACGCTGTACTGGCCGCGGTAGGACAGGAGCGGGAGCGACACGGCAAACCGGCCGCTGCTGGGAAGGTACGTCAGGCGGTCGTCGAAGACGGTCTCGCCGCTCTCGGGTTGGGTCACAGTCAACTGCACCCAGACGCCGTCCGCTGGGCCAAGCCGGCCCGGGCGGCTGCCCATCGTGACGGCGGCCTGGAACTGGGCCGTGCTGCGGTTGACGAAGATGACCTGCTCGTTGGTGCCGAGTTCGCCGCCGGAGACCTCGAGGTCGATGACGAAGTTGTCTTGGACCTGGAAGGTGCTTTGGGCGAAAACATATTCGTTGTTGGTCTCGTCTTGCTCGGGGATGTTCTGGCGGCTATCGACGACGGCCTTGATGGTGTGCGGCACGGCGGGGTCAGCGTTGACCTGCCACTCCACGACGAAGGTCTGGGAGGAGAACCCGGTCAACTTGGGGAGTTGCTGCAACGCGATCCGTTGGCCGTCGAGGTACAGGGCGAAGTAGAACGTGTCGAGGGTCGACACCACCGTCTGGTTCGAGACCTTGCAGCGGAAACCGCTTTTCTGGCCATAGAAAACGTTCGGGGTCAGCAGCTCGACCTCCGAGACGATCAGGTCGGGATAGAGGATCGTCAGCGCCGCGGTTTCGGTGGCCAGTTCGTTGTTGCCTTCCTCCGCTTCGGTCACCCGGTTGTCCTCGTCTGCGACCACGCGGATGGTGTGGGTGCCCGGGTAGGCGCGCGCCTGAAAGGCGAGTGCGCTCGAGGCGCCAGCCGCCAAGGAACTCACTTGCCGGCTGCCGACGAATTGGCCGTCGACGTAGTAGTTCAATACGAACGGCCGATCGAGGGGCACGCTGCCTCGGTTGGCCACGGTGGCGGTGATGTCGAGCGAGGTGCCATCCGATAACACCGTGTCCCTGGGCAGCAACCGGATGTCCTCGATGACCAGATCCGGATACGCCAAGGTCAAGGCGGGCAGCGCCAACTCTCGAGCGTTGTTGGTCTCATCGGCCTCGAGCACGGCGCTCACGGGATCGTCGGCCACGACCCGCAGGGTGTGCTGGCCGACCACGGGCGGGAACGCGAAGGTCAAGTCGGTCTGCGCGCCGGCAATCAGTTCGTTCACGTGCAGCCGGGTTACGAAAGTCGCCTCGCGATAGAGGCTTACCCAGAAGTCGAACGCGTCGGCATCCCCGTCGTTGCGGAGGGTCGCTTGGGCGGTGAGCGGCACCTCGCTGCTGACGGTCTCGGCGGGGAGGTTGGCGGTCAAGTCGGTGACGATTAGGTCCGGGAAGAAGACCTGTTGGAGGGTGAGGGCGGTGGTGGCGCTGTTGTTGGTTTCGCTGCGTTCGACGACGTTGTTCTGGAGGTCGTCGGCGACCACCTTGACGGTGTGCAGTCCTTTGGTGGCTTTCCAGGCGAAGGGCACCTCGAGCGATTGCCCGATGCCCAGGAGTTGGTCGACGCGTTGGTAGCCCTGGTAGGCGCCATCGATGTAGAAGGTGGTGAAGAAGCCGAGGCGGGTGGAACCGTTGCCGAGGTTGGTGAGTGTCGCGGTGATGGTGACCTGGTCGCGTTCCTGCGGTTCGAGTGGATTCCAGGCGAGCCGGCTGATCACAAGGTCGGCGCGGGTATCGTTGACGATCACCTGGAGGGTGTCGCGGGACTGGGCGCCGCGATTGTCGGTCACGGTCAAGACCACAGTGAAAATGCCGGGCGTCTGGTACGCGTGACTGGTGGTCTTGTTGATCGAGGTCTGTCCGTTGCCAAAATCCCAATGGTAGGCTTGAATCAGGCCGTCCGGGTCCGTCGAATCTTTGCCGTCGAAGGCGATCGGTTGGTTCCAGTTGCCGCTGCGGTTATCGCCCGCCTTGGCGACTGGCGGGAGGTTCACGGCGATCTCGACCGCGCGCTCGTCGTTGGCCGAGTTTGTGTCCAAGACATTCGTTTGGGCCAGGACCGCGGTGAGCGTCGCGGCTCCGCTCAGGTCTGGCGTCCAAGCCAGCCGGGCTTGGGTGGCGCCGTTGGCGGGCACTCGGACCGTCGTGCGCCCGAGCAGCACCCGTGGCGTTCCGAGATAGAACGCCACCTCGGCGTCCGCCGCTGCGGGTCCCGTGCTGTCGAGCGTGGCCACGATCGTGGTCGAGCGGCCCCGGGTCGGGTTGGCCGGATCGAAGCGAAGGGTTGACACGGCCAGATCGGCCTCTGCGGTGGGCGTGCCCGGGCGTTCCGGCGAGCGGCTCGATTGGTTTCCGGCCGCGTCGACCGCGGTGAGCGTGTAGTAATAGGTGCGTGCGTTCTCGAGTTCCGTATCCCAGAACTCGAGGGCGCTGAGGACGCCGCCGACCGGTTGACCGTTGCCGCCCTGGGTTTCGGACCGGTACAGGCGATAGCCGGTGGCGGTTGGATCGGATGAAGCTGTCCAGCTCAGCTTGAGGGTGCCGCCCGTGCGCGGGTTCTCGATCGAGGGCGCCTCGGGCGCCGCCGGCGGTGTGCGGTCGATCGAGACGGTATAAACCCGTTCGGCGGTCAGGTTGCCGGCGTCGCGGGCGGTCACTCGCACATCGTAATTGCCCTCAGCTAAGGGATCGGTGTTCCAGGAAACTGCGCCCTGCCAGATGCCGTTGCCCAGTGCCCGGGGCGCGGTATCGGTGCCAACGGTGGTCCAGGTTTGCGTGCCAGCGGCGGCAAAGGCGAAAGTGAACTGGGCCACGGCGATGTTGTCGGTGGCCTCGGCTTGCAGGGTCACTTGTCCGCGCAAGGCGGCGCCGTCGCCGGGAACGACTCGGCGGACCAGCGGCGGGGTGGTATCGGGCAAGGGGGTTTGGGTGGCCTGGTTGGACGGGTCACTGCGGTTGCCATTCTGATCGACGGCGACCACGCGGTAGGTATAGGTGAGGCCCGCGGTCACACCGCGGTCGACGAAGAGGCTCGATGAGGTGGACGGGAGAACGACTTCGAACGGGCCGCCGGCCTGCGAACGTTGGAGTTCGTAGGAGTGGAAGTCCGGGGCGCCCACCGTGTCCCAGGCGACGATCAACGCCAATTCCGCCGCCTCGAGTCGCAGGTTGGCTGGGGCGTTCGGGCCGAGGTGGTCGACCTGATAGAGTTGTGTCCGCGAAGTCGCGTTGCCCTGGGCGTCGGTGGCGGTGGCGCAGACGCGGTAGGCGCCATGCGGCACTTGATCGACCGCCCAGGAAACCGACGCGTTCGCGCCCTCGGCGATGAGGCTCCAGGCGGTGCCATCGATCGAGAACTCGAACCGATACCTCGTGACGGCGACATTGTCGCTGGCGTCCAGGCGAAGCTGAAGGGCGGTGGCGGCGGCGGTTCCTTCTGCAGGGGTCAAGGTCCGAATGACGGGTGGCGTGCTGTCCAGCAGGGCCGCGGCGGAGACCACATTCGAGGGTACGCTTTCGTTCCCCACATGATCGAAGACGGTCAGGCGATAGAAGTAGGTGGTGCCGGCCGTAACTTGGCGGTCGGCGAAGGTCTCCTGTGTCATCTTGCCGTTGATCGGCTGGAACCCGGAGTTGGGCGCCGTGCTGCGGTACAGCCGGTAGTAGGCGAAATCAAGTGCGTCGGACGCACTCCAACGGAGGTCGACGCGGAACTCGCCTGGCGTGGCGGTCAACTGGACGGCGGGCGGGGCCTGGTTGTCAACCTGGTATTGGAACTCGAACGTAGACCGGTTGCCGAGGGGATCAGTGGCGGTGGCGCGCAGGGAGTAGGAACCGTCGCTGAGCGGGGCGGTATCCCAGGTGAACCGGCCGTTGGCGGCGCTGCCTAGAGAGGTCCAATCCTGGCCGTTGGCGGAGTAATCGAGTTGGTAGTTGGCCACGCCGCTGGCATCGACCGCGAAGATCTCGACCGCAACGCGACCGCGCACTTTGCTGCCGGCTTCCGGGCTGACGCGCAGGATCTGCGGGGCGCTCTCGTCGGCCACCTGCGGGGCTGGGGTGGTCCGCTCGTTGTTCGCTTCGTTGGCCTCGAGGATGGCGCTCGCCGCGTCCGCGGTGACGCGAAGCACTTGGCTGCCTGCGCGGACTGTCCACGGCTGGTTCACGACGACGGACTGCCCGGGCGCGAGCGGGCTGCTGACGGTCTGCGTGCCCACGACCTGATTGTCCACGCGGAAGACGACTTGGAAGGTGCCGCTGTCTCCGAGCCGGTGTTGCGCACGGTCCAGGAGAGCGCCACTGTGCTGCCGAACTGGGCCGTCGCCGGGGCGGCTGGCGGTCCGTCGATCACCAGATCGGGGCCGACCACGGTGAGGGCCAGGGCCTGGCCGGCGGGTGTCGCGTTGTTGCCGTCGAACTCGAACTCGTAGACCTGCCCCCGCGCGTCGGTGAGGACGAAGAGGTGCGCCGATCCACCCCAGCCCGAGGGGATCGACACCGTCGCGGTTCCCGTGTAGCTCTGCCCCACCGCGAGCGTGCCGTCGTGGTAGAAATCGCCGAGATTGAGGTCGTCGGCGCCGCCCAACACCGCATCGCGACTGAGGATCAAGCGATCGTACCAGCGCGGGACGGGAGTGGGGCCGAAGGCGTTGGTGGCGTTGGTCACCGTCCACTGCACCGCCAGGTCCTGACCGACCCGTGCGGTTGCGGAGGCTAGGGGTGTTCCTACCACCAAGTCAGCGTACGGCCCGGAGGCGATGCGGAGGGGTTCGGCCGTGCGCACGAGGTTGGCCGCTTGGTCGGTGTATTCATAGACGGCGTTGCGGACGTCGGTGAAGAGGAAGGTGTAATAGGCGCCACTCAGCCCGGCAGGCAGACGTCCGGTCCAGGAACCCGAGTAGGTCCCCGCCGGTCCCAAAGCGCCGTCGTGCCGCACTTCCGCCAGCAGGCGATCGTCGCCGTCGCCGTAGGCGGCATTGCGGGAAAGGACCAAGCGATCGCTCCACTGGCTGACCACGCCGCCGGCGCCGTCCGCGGTCGTGCCGGGACCGGCATTGGCGATGGTCCAGGAGAAGCTGGCCTCGGCGCCCGCAATCGCGAGGGCAGGAGCAAGGAGTTGCTTGGCTTCGAGGTCGGCATAATCCGACAGTGAGATCGTGACTGTGGCCGAGCTGCGGAAGACGTTGTTGCCCTCGAGAACGAACTCGAAGACGGCGTCGGTCTCGTCCAATTCCACGAACAACCAGTAGGTCCCCGCTGCGCCGGCGGGCACTCTGACTTCGGCCTGGCCGGTGTACTCCTGCTGCGGACCTAGGGGGCCGGCGTGCCGTGTCGAAGTCAGGTAAAGATCGTCGGCATCGCCGTAGATCTCGTTCGGGGAGAGGACCAGGCGGTCGAGCCACTCGCTGGCGGGGGTCGTTGCCGTGCCGAAGTTGCCGGCGGTCCATTGGACCGGCAGGAGCCCGCCGCTCTCGGCGCTGGCTGGCAGTTGAATGGCAACGCCGCTCAGGTCGGCAAAGTCGAGCTGGCCCGAGGGGGCGATCGTCAAGTCGAGCAGGTATTGACCGAACGGTCCGGCCCCCTCGAGGGCCGCCACCAGGAAGACGCGCAACACGGCCCGACTCGAGGCGGGCAGGGTGACGCTCAGTTCGACGACGTTGCCGGCGTTGAGGGTGCCCCAGCCGAAGAAGTCCCGGTCGACGACATCTCGACCTGGGGCCATGAGCGTTCCGGCCACAACCCCTCGACGGGTCCCCTGTTCCGCCTGCAAGGTCACGTCGTTGGCGTCCGCCGGCCGACCGTTGCCATAATCGGCGTCGGCTTCCAGTTCGAGGTCGCGGGCAAGGCTGGCGCGCAACAGGTAGCTTCCGGGCACTTCGCTGTAATGGTACTTGAGGGCGGCGATGTAGTAGGCGCCGTCTGCGGGAATTAGGTAACGACTGACGAAGGCGTCGTTGTCGGGGCCGGCGTTGTTGTCGCCGACGAGTTCCGTGCCGTCCGACCGGTAGATGCGGATCAAGGGATCGACGTCACTGGCAGGCGTATCCATGGCCACCGCCAGCCAGTCCCCAGCCTGCGCCGTGAACGTCCACCAGTCCGGATCGAGCCACTCGCCACGGGCGCGCGCTGGATCCACGGTGCCGATGCCGCGTCCGACCCAGAACCCGCTGCCCACCGGGTCTTCGGTCATGGGCAGCGGTGTGGCGGCGGCCAGGCTGCCATTGGTGCGGCCTTCGAACTCGAGTCCGGCCGGGAGGTTGACGGTGAAGAGATGCTCGTAAGGATCGCCGGCGGTACCGTCGCCATTGCCGTCCAGGGCGGTGCCGATGGCATCGGTCAGGCGCGCGGAGAGCGTGAGCCGGTAGGAACCGTCGCCCAGCGGCCCGTCGGCTAAGCCGAGGCGAACGACATTGCCGGTCGTGTAGGGCTCGGACAATTCGAGGGCGTACACAGTGTCGTCGGCCGTGTCGAAGCGCCCATCCGGCCCGCGCTCGCGCAGGTCGTAGTAATCGATCGGGTCGGAGGGAACGACATCGAGCGGATCGGGAACGCCGTCGGGGTCGGCATCGGGAACGCCGGCCAACTCGACCAGGCCGCGGCGGGTGGCAGTAGAACGACCGTCGCGCCAGCCGCCGAGGTCAGCGAGGTACGCATAATCCGCGCGGCCATCGCCGTCGTTGGGCTCGCCCGGTTGCCACCCAAGGTAGGCGGGGGGCGTGCCGCTGGCCCAGACCCACACGCCCTCCTCGCCGGCGTCATTGAGGCCAATCCAGGGCTCGGCGGCGGCAAACCACTCGGTCAGGAAACGGTCTTCGACTTCGCCATCGATGGTGGCCAGATGGCCGCCCAAGCCTGTGGCATACGCCTCGGCATCGGCCCAACTCAGCGCCGTCGGGGTGAGAAGATAGTGATGGCCGCCGAAGCCGACGACCAGGGGATTGGTGGCGTTGGCCGTGGCGGGGTCCAGGGCTTCGCTGAACGCGATCGTCAACGAACCGACCGGCTCAGCGCTGGTCGCACCCGAGGCGGGCCATCCCTCCACATCGATCACCTTCGGGGGAACGGTGTCGGTCACCCGGACGCGCAGGAGGTACTGGGCCCAAAACCCCGGGCCGCCGGGTGCCCGCGCCGGGCCATCCACTTCGACGATGCCGAGGACATTCCAGTCCGGGTTGCCGTCGTACCAGTACCCGTTGCTCACATCGAGGTAACTGACGGTGTGGGAGCCCTGGTTCGGCTCGCCGGCCTGCCAGTTCGTGTAGGTCGGGATCTTACCGTCCGCCCAGACCCAAGTGCCAGTCCCCGCCTGGTTATTGAGGCCGATCCAGAAGTTGCCGATTTGTCCGAAGGTCGCCCGGGCCCACTGTTGTTCGGCCTGGTTGTCGATGGCGATCAGATGGCCGCCCAGGGATTGAGCGTAGGCCTCGGCGTCCACCCAGCGCCGGGCGGTTGGCGTGAGGGTGTAGTAGTGGCCTTCGTAGGACCAGAAGGACTCGACTTGGGCGTAATGGTTGCCGCTCTGACTCAGCGTGACCAAGGCGTGGCCATCGAGCGGCTCGCCGTCCTCGTCGGGCAGGGGCTGGCCCTGGTCGTCGACCAACCGCACCCAGGGAACCATCCGGCTCGACGCGGGCAGGAGAAGGTCCAGTTCGACCGTATTGCCCGCGTTGACGGTGCCCCAACCGAAGAAGTCCTCGTCCTTCTGGGCGCCCTCGAGGTCCATGACGGTGCCGCTGACGACCGCCTGGCGAGCGCCCGCCTCGATGTCCAAGGTGAGGGTGTCGGCCTGGGCGATGGCGTCGTTCCGGTAGTTGTGGTCCAGTTCCTGTTGGATGCCGCGCGCGATATCGATACGAACCAGGTACGCACCCGGCAAGGTCGACCAGTATTGCTTCAACACCGCCAAGTAGTACGTGGCCGAGGTGGGAGCGACCCACCGGCTGATCAGTGAATCGGCGTGTGGGCCCTCGTCATTGCTAGCGGTCTGTTCCCTCCCCGCCTCGTCGTAGAGGCGGAGCAGAACGTCCAAATCGCTCCGGGGTGTGTCCGCCGCCAACGTCACCAGGTCACCGGCCTCGACCTCGAACCGCCAGTAGTCCGGATCGCTCCATTCCGTGCTCCCCCAGGCCGGATCGACCGAGCCCTGACCCCGCGCCACCCAATACCCTGCACCCGCCGGGTCTTCCACCGGTTCGAGCGCCGTCGCCGCTGCGAACCCGTTGTTGGATCGTCCCTCGAACACGAGGTCCGTCGGCAGGACCACAAAGAACTCGTGCCGATAGAAATCGCCGCCCGTTCCGTCGCCGTCGCCATCGAGTGGATTGCCCACCGGGTCCGCGACGGATGCGCCGACGCTGAGCCGGTAATGCCCCGTCGCCAATGGGCCATCGTTCAAGTCGAGGAGCACCTGGGTGCCCCCCGTGTACTCTTGGCGGAGCCGCACCGAGTAAACCGCATCGTCCGGTGTGCCGAACATGTCGTCTGGGCCGGCCTACCGGAGGTCGTAAGCGTTGACGGGGTCGCCTGGCATCCGGTCGATCGCGTCGGGCACGCCGTCGCCGTCGCCGTCAGGCGCGCCTGCTAACTCGATCAAGCCGCGATGCCGTTCGTGGGCGCGGTGGTCGAGCCAGAAGCCGTTGTGGTGCAGGTACGCAAAGTCCGCCCCACCGTCGTTGGGTTCTCCGGCGGCCCAGTGCCGGTAATTGGCCGGGTCGCCATCGGCCCAGTGGTATTCGCCGGGGGTGGTCTGGTCGGTGAGTCCGATCCACGGTTGGGCGGCGGCAAACCAGTACTCGAGGAAGGACTGCTCGGCTGCGTCGTTGATCGTAACGAGGTGACCGCCTACCGAGGTGGCGTACGCCTCGGCCTGTTCCCAGCTCAGGGCCGCGTCTGTGAGCCAATAGTACCGCCCCTCCCGCGCGCGCACGAGTGGGTGAGTCGCGTTGACGGTGGCTGGGTCGAGATCTTCGCTGAACCTCAGGACGATCGAATCGAGCGGGAGATCCGCGGTTCCACCTGGGGTTGGGACGCCGGTGACGGACGAGAGGAGCGGCGGCACGCGATCCGAGACGAGCACGTCGAGGAGGTACTGGCCCCAGTAGCCCGGGCCTGAGCCGGTCGGATTCTGGGCGGGCCACTCGAGCAGCGCCCGCGGTTCCCGATCTTGGAAACCGTCGAGCCACAAGCCCGTGGCGGCCTCGATGTAGGCGACGTTATGGCCGGGTTGCTGGTCGGGTTCGTTCTCACGCCAGTGCGTGTAGTCCAGTGGCGTGCCATCGGCCCAGGCGTAGGTCCCCTCAGTCTCGAGGTCGTTCAAGCCGATCCACAGATTGCCGAACTGCCTGAAGGTCGGCCAAAGCCACTCCTGTTCTGCCGCGTCGTTAATGGTGACCAGGTGTCCCCCGCTGTTCTGGGCGTCCGCCTCGCCCGCCAACCATTTCTTGCCGGTCGGGGTTACGAAATAGAGGTGGCCGTCGAACACCCAATACGACTCGACCCGCGCGTAGTACTGGCCGTCGGCCGTCAGCGTTGCCAGAAAATGCCCGTCCGTCGGGTCGCCGTCTTCATCCGCAAGCTCGCGCCCCTGTGCATCCACCAGGAACAGACGCGGCTGTAACCGGCTGGAAACCGGCAGGGCGATGGTCAACTCGACGGTGTTGCCGGCGTTGAGTGTGCCCCAGCCGTAGAAGTCTGCATCGGCGCGTTCCCCCTGCGGCGCGATCGCCGCGCCGGCGATGGTGGCGATCCGGCCGGCGGGTGTGGTCTCGAGCACGACCGCGTTGGCCGCGGACACACTGTCGTTGCCGTACTCCCAGTCGGTCTCCATCTGGATGCCCCGGGCCAGGGCCAACCACATCGAGTACGGCCCGCGCTCGTCCACCCAGTAGTTCTTCTGCGCAACGATGAAATAGGTGCCATCGGCCGGGATCGGGAAATGGCTGATCAACGCGTCGTAGTCGGCTCCGGAATCGTCATTCTCGACTAATTGGGTCCCGCGCGCGTCGTAGAGCCGCATCCGGGTGTTCAGATTCCCGTCGGGCGTCGCCACGCTCGCCGTCACGAGGTCCCCGGCCTTGGCCTCGAACCGCCAGTAATCCGGGTCCGTCCATTCGTCCTGCGGGTATCCCGGGTCGATCATCCCGAGGCCGCGGCCCAGCCAAAGCCCGCTCCCGGCCGGGCTCTCGGTCAACTCGAGCGCCGTTGCCGCAGCGAAACCGTTGTTCGACCGGCCCTCGAATTGGCGGTCGGTCGGCAGGGCCACGTTGAACTCCAACCGGTACGGATCGCCCCCGGTCCCATCGCCGTTGCCATCCAAACGGTTGCCTACGTTGTCGGCGAGTCGGCTGTTGATCGTCAGCCGGTAGCGCCCGGTGCCCAGCGGGCCGTCCCGCAAGTAGAGTCGAGCTTCTGTGCCCCGCTCGTAGGGGCTGGCTAGGGCTACCGAGTAAACGGTGTCATCGGCCGTGAAGAAGGCCTGGTCGACCCCGCCTCCCTTAGATCCCAACCGTTGAGCGCATCCTGCGGGTCGACATCGATGACGTTCGGGATGCCGTCCCCGTCGGTATCCGCAGCGCCCACCAACTCGACCACGCCCCGCCGTACCTCGCCACCGCGCGAGTCTTGCCACGGGCCGCCGTGCCACATGAAAGCGAAGTCGGCTCGCCCGTCGCTGTCGTTCGGTTCCCCTTGATCCCAGAAGGTGTAATCGGCCGTTCCGCCATCCGTCCAGAGCCAGGTGCCCTCGGTGGTTCGGTCGGTCAGACCGATCCACGGGTTAGCGGCCGCAAACCATTCGGCTACAAGCTCCTGTTCCGCAGCGTCTCCCAGGCTGGCCAGGTGGCCGCCTAGGCTGGTTGCATACACTTCCGCCTCCGCCCACGGCATCGCCTCAGGCGTCAGGAAATACGCATGATCGCCCCGGCGAATCACCAGCGGGTTCACCGGGTTCACGGTCCCGGCAGCCAGGTCCTCCGTGAACTCGACCGTGAACGAGCTCAGCGGTTGACCGGACGTTTCACCGGGAGGCGGCAGTCCGGAAACTCGCGCCACTTCGGGCGGCACGCTGTCCAACAGATCGACATCCAAAAGGTAGATCCCCAAGGTGCCTTCCCCGCTGACCGCCGCCACCGAGGCGTAATAGCGACCGTGCGCCGGGACGACCGTCCGGAAGTGGCCATTCTCGACATTGCCGTCCTCATCCACCAGCGCTTGGCCGTCGAAGTCGACCAACTTGAGAATCGGCTCCAGATCGCTTAACGCGGGGAGCCGGAGCTTAAGGTCGACCACCACGCCGGCATTGATGGTCCCCCATCCAAACATGTCTTCGTCCCGGTTTGCCCCTTCGGAGGCCATGATATTGCCCGCGATGGTCGCGGTGCGGTGGTTGCCCGCGCTGGCCAACTCCAACGGGTTCGCCCTCGCCGGGGTATCGTTGGCGTAGTCGCCGTCGTCCTCGAGGGGGACGCCGCGGGTCAGGTCGACCCGCAGTCGGTAGCTGCCTGGGGTCGTGCTCCACCAGTTCTTGCCCACGGCGACGTAGTAGGTTCCCGTCGCTTCAATCCGATAGGCCGCCATGAGCGCGTCGTTTCCCGGCCCGCGATGATCGTCCCCAGCCAAAGCCGCGTCCGAGGCGTTTCGCAACTCGACAAATGGATCCAGACCGCTGTCGGGGGTGTCAACGCTGATCGAGATTAGGTCGCCGGGCAACGCTTGGAATTTCCAGTAGTCGGGGTCGCTCCAGTTCGTGCCGTAGGTGGCCGGGTCAACCACCCCTTCAGCCGTCGCTACGAAGTAGCCACCGCCGGGCGGTTGCTCGCTCAACGACAAGTCGCGTGCCGTCTCGAGTGTGTTGCCCGCGGTTCCAGCACCTGCCGCCGAGAGCGCTACCTTCGGTCCGGCCACCACCGCCAGCGGTTCGCTGCCCTGTAACAGGTCCGGCACGCCCGCCCCAACCTCAGCCTCCAAATCCATGTCCCACCCATACCCAAGGTCCGCCGTCGAGGGTGAGGCGACTTCCACCACGGGGCCGCGGGCGCCATCGGCCACGCCCGACGGGGGGCGATCGATAGGCAACACTGAATCGCCCGAGAGCAGGATACGCGGTTCCAAGCTCTCGATCTGGAACTCGTTGCGGTCCAATCGCACGTGGCTGCAGATCGCTTGTCCCAACCCCCAGCCTCCTGAGGAACCCCCTGTCAGGAGTGGCTCTGGAAACTCCCCGCGAACGCGCCTCGGGACGAAGCTCTAGCGCTTGGGTGGTGGGTCGGGGTTAAAGTAATGAAATACTGGACGCGAGCTTGCCCTGGGTAGGTAGGACCTGCCAAGCCACTTGTTCCAGTTCTTTGCGGTCGACCGCAATCACCTGCCAGCAGCCGCACAGACCGATATCCTCTGGTGTGACGGCCACCCGCGCGATGCGCCGGTGATCAAGGCGCCCGTGGCCCTTCTCCCATTGGCCCTGAGGGGGGAAAACCCTGCTGGGCCAGCCGGCCCGGCGCGCCGACCTCCTGCTCGGCCAGCCAGGTGCCGACGATCGACGCGACCCGGCTTGCGTCCAGCCGGTTGAGCACGCGCTGGAAGGTCGAGTCGCTCGGCGGATCGTAGCGCCCGTCCTCCTCGTCTGGCTGAGCTCCCAACGCGCGCAGTTGCCGCTGTGTGAACTTCTTGGTCGTGTTCTCAAAGGCCCGGTAGCCGCAGGCACCCATCAACGTCGAAATCACGGCGCAGGCCACGACAAACCGTTGCCGGTGACGCAGCCCATGCCCCCGCCGTGGATCGGGCAATGCGCTCAAGCGATCGAGCAGACTTTCCAGGGCCGGGGCCCGGAAGGAACAGGGACCCGTCACCTCGGCTTCATCCACGAAACTCTCGACCACGAGCACCGGATGGCCCCAGCCGGCCTCCCAGTCCACGCTCAGCCGCCGCAAGCACAGGCCGAGCACGCGCGAGCCGAGGTTGGGATAGCGCTGGCGGTCCGGCAGCACGAGAAACCGGCTGTTATTGACGACCAATCCCAGGCGTCGGGCCCGTTGCCGCGCACTCCACCCGATCCATCGTTCACGTCCTTTGAGATGCAGCGCGGGCGCGCTGAAGGCCAGCAAGGCAACCCACTGACCGTCGAGCTCGGCCACATACCGCAGCGACTCGCCGACCAAAACGCTGCTGGCCAGGTAGTGCTGTTCTTCGAGTCGCTAATCAAACTCCGAGCGCTCCTCCTCGCGCAGTAGCCGAACCGTTACGCGACGCAAATCCATCGCCTCACCGTCCCGATCATCGAGAATCATCCGACGAGCGTCGGCGCGTGGGCGAAAAAGGTCCTGTCGTTCTTCGTCTCATCCCTGCGGCTGCCCGGCCCTTCCACTCCAGGTGAATCAGCCCTGACCCCTTCCCCATTCCCCACCCACACCCACAGCCGCAAGCGTGCGCCCCACCCCCCCCGACGCCAACCGCATCCGTGACCCTCCGAGGAGCGGGCCCTCAGTTCACGAGACGGCCGCCACCCGCAAGTCGCGCAAGGCGTTCAACCCCGCCAGCGTCGCGCCTGCCCCTCGAATCGGCCGCGCCCCACTCCGCCGCTTGCCCCCAAACCGCTCCCGATGCGCCAGCCATACCCCGTCCACAAAACCCTTCGACCCCAACACTACCCCGTCCGTCATGTGCCGTATCCGCAACCGCAACACCTCGCCCACACTCAACTCCCCGCCCTTCTCCAACACACGCCGAATCTGCTCCCGGCTCAACGCCACCTTCCCGCTGCTCCCAGACACCCCTCCCCGCACAAACAACCGCCGCCGATAC
>VHCO01000009.1 GCA_016871715.1 Verrucomicrobiota bacterium | reverse complement strand
GAGGTTAGGCCAGGCCAAAGATCTCTTTGAGGCGCGCGCGCTGTTGGTCCGGTGTGAGGTCGCTGGCGACTACGGCCTGGGCTTGCTCGGCCTGGGAGGCGCGTTTTTCGAGGAGGACGATGCGGCGTTCGTCTTGGGTGGGAGCATTTCGTGAAGGTGTTGGCGGTGGCGGATAGTGTGAGCAAAACCCCCGCGAGCGATTGGAGCAACTGATGAACTACCAAGGGGTGGAGTGAATCATGCAGACACCGCATCAGACACAGCGCACGGAGGGCGGGCGGTACCGCCGGCATTACGAGCTCAAGCTGGAGAATCTGAGCGAGAGGGATTACAACTGGATCCGGGGGGTGGTGAGGTTGATGGCGGATCCGGTGTGGGCCAAGGAGATGGAGGCCGTGCGGCGAGGTTGGATGAGCGTGCGGTATGAGCCGGGTGGGGGCGCCGTACAGCTCAGTTTCGAGCTATTCCATAACTGAGGACCTAAAGTGTGATGACAATGTGGATCATTTTGGCGGCCCTGGTCACGGGCGCGGTGTATGTGGGCGCGGCGGTGCGGCGCAACGCGCGGCTGGAGCGGGAGTTTCTCGAGCAGTTCCGGCCGCGGCCCACCTTGCCCGGCGCCGAGGAGCGGCTGGTCCGGCGGCGCATGCGGCGGACCGACGAGCGCCGTGTGGTCTGGTGCTCGGATTGTGGGCGCAGGGTGCGGCACGGGGTGGCGGGGTCGGGGGTGGAGAGTTTGTGCCAGGATTGTTGCCGTGACCGACGGGCGGAATGGCACGCGTTGGCCGACCTGATGGGCGGCCGGCACGCATTATGAGCGCGACCGACCTTGTGATGGCGACTTTGACAGTCTTGTTGATGCTCTACCAGAGCTCGGTGGGGCTGTTGATTCTGATCGGGATCGTTATTCAAATCATTCAGTGAGGTCTTCCAAGACGACAAGCCTATGCCAGTCCGAGAAATCAACCTGATGGAGATCGAGAAGGCCGCTTTGGCCTACTCGGAAGCGACCGACCGCTTACGGTCGTTGACAGACGCTCTGCAAGAGACGTTGGCCGCCGAGAAGCGGGCGATGCTCAAACCGATTCGAGCGGCGGCCCAGCAGGCCAAAGAGCGCAGGGGCGCCCTCGCTGCGCTGGTGGACATTGCCCGGCACTTGTTTGGCAAGCCGCGCACGCTGATTTTCCACAGCATCAAGGTGGGGCTGCAGAAGGGGCGGGGCGGCATCACTTGGGACGATTCGGAGCACGTGGTGCGACGGATCGAGGCGGTGTTCGGCGAGGAGGCCGAGAGTTACTTGCACATCACTAAGCGGCCGAACAAGGAGGCGCTCGAGGGGTTGGCGGTGGCGGAACTGAAGCGGCTCGGGTGCCAGATCGAGGAGAGCGGCGACCAGGTGCTGGTGCGGCCGGTGGCAGGGGATGTGGAGACGATCGTCAATCGCCTCCTGGCGGATGCGCCGGAGGAGGGCTAAGTGCAGTCAACGAAAGCTGCGATGTCAGCCAGCGCGTTAGCGATCGATCCGGCCGGTCCACCGCCGCCCCCAGGCCGGTGTTGGCTGCGGGGCCAGCGGCACATGCTCAGGCAGGCCATTCTGGCCTGCCCGGTGGGCGGCTCGTTCAGCTACGAGCGCGATAACAAGCACCCTTATGAAGCGGCGCGACAAGTGGGCGCGAGCATCACGGTGCGGAAGAGCCCCAAGGGCGGATGGATCATCTGGCGGACGGCATGACGGAGCGACAGACAGCAGTGCATTGGCGGCTCTGGGGTGAGGTGTGCGGCGCCCAGGGGTGGCGGATCGAGCGGGGGCGGTTGAAGGTGCCCGCCGAGCCAAGCAACTTGTACGCGCGCCAGGTGCTCGAGACCGCGCAGGAGCTGGCCAGAGGGGCTAGCCGGCCCATGAAGTTGGATGATCTCCGCCACGCCACGTACATCCGGGCCTGCGGGTTGGACTCGTTGCGGCTGATCGGCAACGGGCGCGATTTCACGCGCCTAGCGGCCTACCTCCGGCTGTTGCTCGATGACACGGATCTGGACGCCGCCGAGGCCTGGGTGAACAAGGACGCTGACACTCGGAGGCGCTACGTGTGGGGCATCCGCAATCTGCGGGTGCCGCATGCTTACATCGAGGCCATTTGCCGGGACCGGTTTGACGCAATTTACACGTCCCCATTTTGGGAGGACCTGCCGCTGGCGGCGTTGTCGCAGCTCTTGATGACTCTAAAGCAGCGAATGGCCGCCCAGGCGGCTGTTGGGGCAGTGGCGCAACCGCTGGAGAACGCAGAAACTGCAGCAGACCCGAACCCTTTCTGATGATGAGTCCTGAGGACTATGGCCCTCCGCAGCGCCCTTGGCGCGGCAAGTCTGAACGGCGTCATATCCTCTGGCTACGACGGAATGCGCGCCTCGCCAGCTACGACGACGACCCTTGACATGAGCAGCCAGGACACGATGGCCATCCCTTCGGCGCTGCCGGCGCCCGCGTCGCCCCAGCTCTCCCTATTCCGTGAGCCGCGGGAATCGCCCAACGTCGCGTATCTCGAACGGATGCTGCATGAGGCTCGAGGATGGTTGACGGCGGCGCAGCTCGCCGACCGCGTGGGTGGGATGTGGGACGAGCGCAAGATCCGGTCGATGGCCCACGCCGCTTCGCCGGACGTGATTTCGGGGCAGCGGGGGTATCGGCATATTGCGCATGCTACGGCTGAGGAGATCCAGCATGCGGCGGCCTGGCTCGAGAGTCAGGCGGGGGAAATGCTCGCTCGCGCCCAGCAGATCCGGAGGCGTGGGCATCAGATGGTGGGGTGAATGGCCATTGTCTATACCATATCTATTGAGATCCCGGCCTGGCCGGCGGCAAGCGGGCGTCGGACCCCGCGGCCTAACGCCGCCCAACCGCCGAGGGCATCGAGAGGCCATTGGAAGCGTGCCGGCGCGAGCCCAGCCTAAACCGACCTCGATGCCCTCATGGGCCAGATTGGCCGCCAATCCCACCCGAAGAGCATAGAACTCAATGCCAAACGACCCTTCATGTTTTAACGCGCTGCCAAGCGCCATTCGCCGCGAACTACGCAGAATGCAAGCGGAGGACAATCGAATGGGCTTGAAGGACGCATCCGCAGAATGCGAAGTGGGGTTGGCCTTCCGTAGGTGGGCCAAGCGGCTGAAGAATGAGGAACTGAGCGACGCAATTCTCACGGGAGCGGCGGACACATGGGCCGGGAAGTGCGAAGCCTGTGGCGCCGAATACTCCGAACTGCCCGCCAGCGACGAAGGCGTGTGCGCTAAATGCGGCTGTCATTCTGTAGTCGAGAGACGTGAACCGCCGCTGCCGAACCCGGAATGAGATTCATGACCCTCGCCTTTGCCCAGAGATGTGCGGATCGCATCGCGGATTGGCTTGGGCCATACTGCGATCGGCTAGAGATCGCTGGCTCGATTCGCCGCTGCCGGCATCACCCGAACGACGTGGATATTGTCGCCATCCCCAAGGTCGAGACCGGTCGTGACCTTTTTGGGAAAGAGTTGGCCCCGCGCAACCTTGCCGCCGAGGCTGTCCACGCCCGCGCCACGGCGGAAAGGTGGGTTGTCGATGGCAGCGGCGACGCCTGCATCACCGTTTATCACGCATGCGTCCAAGTGGACCTATTCTGGGCCACCCAGGACACTTGGGGCACTGTCTTGCTATGTCGGACGGGCAGCAAAGAACACAACATCTGGCTGGCTGAGCTCGCCAAGGGCGCGGGCGGCAAGTGGCACCCCCATCGGGGGCTGTATTTGCGAGGGAAGATCTACGCAGCCACCGAAGACGAAATCTACGCCGCTCTGGGTCTGGATCCCATCCCTCCATCCCGTCGTGAGGATGGGCAACTGCCTCATGTCCCCTCGTGGGGGCGGAACGAACGATGAACACCGCAGATCTCCCAGCCGAGCCAACCGCCCTGTGCCTCGCAGTCCCACGGCCGGCGGGGGCGACCCGGCTCATGCGCCGCCGCCCGGCCCTGATGTCGATGGATGCGGCCAGGTATCTGTTAGGCCTACGGACTGCGGAGATGGTCGAACGGATCGAGAGCGGGGTGTTGCGCTGGGCTTTCGACGTGCGCAGCCCAGGCGCTGCTGCGGCCAGTTGGCGTCTTTGGGCGCGCGAGGTCGTCGCTCCCGATCTCCCGTGCGATTTGCCTTCGGCTACGGTGGTGTCGGCCATCCTGGGCACTGGCCGGCCCTGGATGCGGTGCGCCGAGGTCTGCGACCTACTGTGGTGTAGCCCGCAGCACCTGACCAGACTGTGGGAGGCTGACGAGTTGGCTGGGGAGATCCGTGTCCACACCCTGTGGCTCGATCGGCTCAAGATCGAGGATTTCCTTCTACGCCGCCTGGGCGGCTACCGGGCCTGACCGCTGCGCCCTTTGCCTTGCGCGAGACCGGCGTTGATGAGGGCCAGCGTAAACCAGCCCACGACGTACTCCGTGGACGCTCCGTCCATGACAATCGCTGCTATCATTTGCCTGAGAATGGGCGGCAGCCGTAGTCGACGCCATTACAGTCCGAGAGAAAACGTGGAAGGCCTGCGTGAGATCCTGGCCCATTCGGCTGCTTACGTCTGCGGAGTTGTGCGGCAGCGAAGCACGGCAGCATGCGGGCCCAGGTAAGGGGTCGGGCCATGCAAGTCGATGAGACCGCCGCCGCGGACTGCCTCCGCCCCAAGTGCCGCGTATGCCCCAGGGAGACATCACTCGACCGTCAGGAGCAGGCTCAGCGGCGCAAAGGCCCGTACCGGGACGGTCATCCGGCTGTCATGAACCGGCCGCCGCGCGCTTGTCGGACGCCCGCGCAGGTCCACCGCCTGGACCGACTCCGCTCGCGCGGCCGCAGGCAGCGTCACGGTGCAATCGCCGTTCAGACCCGCGACCTCCCAGAGCCGCAGCAGCGTGCCTGCCCCGTCTGGGTTCGGCCCGAAAGCGGTGACGATCACGCCTCGGCGCGAGACCGCCAGGCCGGTGCGGCTGGGAGGCAGCGCGCCGGGTTGGTAGTTGCCCAGCCCGCTCAGCAGGGGCGCAAGGGTCTCTTCGGAAGGCGTCACCAGGTCGCGCTCGGCGTCGAACTTCGCAATGGGCCACAAGCGGACCCGGGCGCGGAACGAGCCGGCCCAAAAGGAGCGGAAGTTGGTGTTCCACTTATTGTTGAAAAGGTGGACATAGACCCACGACTTGGGCTGGGGCCATTGGCCTTTGAACCGGTAGATGCCCGGTTCCCCGAGGCTCAACGCGGGGGCGTCCGGCGAACATAGTCCGATGCCCCGACCGGTCGGGGTGCAGACACTCAGGCCGCCGTGGGTCCAGAAGAACGCGAAGTTGCCGCCCTCGATCATGTCGCGTGCCGGATCGGTGATCGCGCCGGGGGTGCGGAGTCGGAACTGCGGGTCCGGGATGGCGAGCGGGAGGGCAATCCAGCCGGCCTCTGGATTCTCGGTGGCGGGATGATGGATGACGTTGACCTGGAGATCGAGGGCGGGCAGGTCCGCGTAGAGCGTCACGCTCAGACCCGCGGTGCGCGCGGTTTCGCCAGCCACCCAGGGCGGCACCAGGGTCGCCGTGATGCTGAACCCGTTGCGGGCGATTTCGAGGCTGGTGTTGGTGGGAGAGAACTCCAGGTGTTGCGCGCTCTCGGGTACGTACGTGCTCTTGGCCGTGATCGGGCCGTGCGAACCGCGGTAGGGGGCGAGAATGTAGCCCTTCACGTAGTCGTCGCATTCCTGCCGGGAAAACTGTTGGTAGAGGTATTGGCCGAAGCCGTGCGGCGAGGTCGGGTCCACCCATTCCGTGCCGGTGGCTTTCTCGACGATGCTGGCGATGCGGCCGCGCGCAGGATCGAACCTTACCTTGAGCCACCGGTTCTCGATGGAGCCAGACTGGGCATCGCCGGCCAGCGAGGGCTCTGGGGGCCGGTCGCCTGTCACGATGTACGTGCGGTACCCAAGCGGCGGGACCTGTCTCGCCACAAAGCGCCCGTTGCGGTGGCTGTGGGCGCCCCAGGTTTGCAGGGCTTCGATCGTCCCATCCCCCACCGCTTTCACGGCGGTCTTGCCCGCGATGCTGCCCATGAAGGGGAAGGCGAAGTCCACCACGCCGTCGCGCGGCCACGGCAGCGGATTGAACACCACGATGCGCAGGCCGCCAACGTTCACCTGCTCCGCGAGCGTGTGCAGCTCCGCTTGCAGCTTCGGCACCACGTTGTCTTCAATGCGGAAGGCGAACTGGTCGTGTTCCATCCACGAAGCCATCAGGTGCTCGTAATTGGGGGGCAGACCGGAGGCGTATGCCTTGAAGAACTCCGCGCCGTGGAGGCCGGGAACGAAATGCTGGTTGGCCAAGCCCCAGGTGTGCTCCGTCCAGCGCAGGCTACTGTCGTAGCCCTGGGCAATGGCTTCTGGCAGGTGCCGAAACTGGATGCCCCACCTCATGGCCAGCGTGCGGAGTGACTCGAGCGCGAACAGTTTGGGCCGGACATTCGCCAGCGTCTTCATCGCATGGGGCGAACTGGCCAGCCCGTGAATCCAACTGTCCGACACGTTGCCGCGCACCGTGGGCAGGTCCGGTTGCTCGGCCAGCAGCGCCTCGGCGAAGTCTTCCATACGACCCACTGTGATCTTGGCGTCGGGGAACTTCTGCCGGATCGTGCCCATCCAGCCGCGCACCGACGCCGCCGAAGGCGGACCTTCGTTGTCGCCGGACATCACCATCGCCAACCACGTCCGGTGCGGCCAATCGGCTGGCGGCAGCAGGCCGCTATCGTAACCGCTCGAATACATCGTCAGCACCCGCGAACCGTCCGGGCCTTCCCACCAGAACAGGCGCGGTTGTTTGACCTGGACGTTCGTCGGGTTGGCGCCCAGGTGGAAAAACTTCACCCCGGCGTGGTGCAGCAGCGTGGGCAGGATCCAGTCGTGCCCGGGCACGTCGGTCATCTTCGCGTCCTGGGGCAATGGCAAGCCGTATTTCCGGGCGATACGCGACGAGTAGATGAAACACCGCGCCAGCGTCTCGAGGTCCGCCGTGCCAGTCTGAATGGTATAGGGCAGAGCGTGGATCACCAGGTTGCCGCGCCGCAGCGCCTCCTCGATACGCCGCTTGCGCGCGGGATGCTGGCCTTCCCAGAGGATCGTCACCATGGGCCAGCCGGGAATGGTCCAGACGAATGGCTCGTCCGGCCCCGCAACCCGGGCGTGCTCCTCCATCGTCTCCAGGGCGCGATCGATCATCGTCGTCCGGTATTCGTGCTCCACGTCGCGCGCGAGCGCCGAATAGCCGATGTCGAAGTGACTCTTCATCACCAGGACGAAATGCATCGGGTCCGGCGCAGCAGTTCTTCGCGTTGTCATCTCGGGGTCAGACTGGTCTGCCCGGGGTAGGAGCAAGGAGGCAGCGCTCAGCCCCAACAGAGGCCAAAGGCCGGACCGCACAAACCGCACAATCGAGGTCTTCATGTCGACGAATGGGCGATCCTTTACCTCAGGCCCCTCCGTAGGGCAATTCGTTTAGGCATAACGGCATAGCAGAACAGGCCCAATACCAACGACGCCATCCTCGCTCGCCCGCGATTCACAGCCATCCGCACGAGAGAGGCCGGTCACCACGCCAAATAGGCCAAATCGGGTCGGGGTTAGAAGACGAGGGTGGGGGGCGGGTTGACTCGAGAGCAACCCAGCCAGCCCCCCATGAACCACCGGGCAGGGCCGGACCGCCGGTTCACGGCCCCCATGCGCGCCAACCACCTTGGCGTCAGCACTTCCCAGGTTTTCGTCAGTCATCGGCACGCCTCCGACGCCTCCGAGGTCAGGAAGGGACCAACCCGACTCCTCTTGGGACATCCTGCGACACGGCCTCAAGTTTCGCGTGTTCCTGCCGATAGAGTGTTCGTCCGCGGCATAAAGGGTGAGGGATGCGACCGGTAAACCCGGTCGCATCCGCTTTTGGTGCGCCCGGCAGGCTTCTCCACGTTCCATTTCCCAACTCGATTAGCTCCACCCTGAGCGATCGCCATGGGAGCCCGTGGCAGTTGGCTGGCGGGTGAGGTTAAAGCGGAACGTGTCAACTATTATAAACCTGGCATACAGAACTTGCTCTGTGGCACAGACCTCCGTATGCGGAGCCGAGGTTGGCTTAGCCCCGGCGAGCGAAGCGGAGAGTGTCGCTTGCGGGGGACGGCCGACGGGTTGGGGTACGTGGCGGCGGGGCAACATGACGCCGTGACGCCGTGAGGGGGGCGGCAGAATTCGGACTCGCGCTGAGCCGAAGGGTTTGGCAACCTCGGTTTCATTGCCAAATGAGCACCGAAAAACTTGCCCTCCACGGCGGTACGCCGGCCGTGCGCGACCCGCTCCCGCCCTGGCCGAGTTTCGATGAGCGAGGCATTCGGGCGGTCGAGGAGGTGCTGCGCTCGGGCAAGGTGAATTACTGGACCGGGCGGCGCGGCATGGAGTTCGAGGAGCGGTTCGCGCGTTGGCAGGGGAGCCGGTACGCGGTCAGCGTTGCCACGGGCACGGCAGCACTGCATGTGAGCCTGAGCGCCTTGGGTGTTGGGCCGGGAGACGAGGTCATTGTGCCCAGTTACACGTTCATCGCGAGCAGCTTTTCGGTCGTCCAGGCCGGGGCCATCCCTCGGTTTGCCGACGTGAACCTCGATGACCACTGCGTCAGTGTCAGTTCCGCCGAAGGTTTGGTGAACGAACGCACACGCGCGATCATGCCCGTGCACCTGTATGGCAATGTGTGTGACATGGATCAAGTGCGCGCCTTTGCAGCCAAGCACCGACTATTCGTGATCGAGGACAACGCGGAGGCCTTTGGGGGCGTGTTCAAGGGCCAGAAGACCGGCACCTTGGGGGACATTGCCGGGTGCAGCTTTTGCCAGAACAAGACCTTCACCACGGGGGGCGAGGGGGGAATGGTCACGACCGACAGCGAAGAGCTTGCCTGGCGGGCGCGCAGTTTCCGCGACCACGGCTACGACGTGAAGGAGCGCCTGAACTTATTGGAGGTCGAGCAGAAGCTGGCCTACATCCATAACTTGGTCGGGTGGAACTATCGGATGACCGAGATGCAGTCCGCGCTGGGCTTGGCGGAACTCGACCGCATCGACACCTGGAATTTGCCACGCCGCCGCCGCAACGCCCAGATCCTGCTCGCCGCTCTAGTGGACGAACCGCTCGTCAAGTTCCGGCCGATCGACACGCCGGAGCGCCAGAACGGCTGGTACGTCTTGGCCTTCTCGCTTGAGATCGAACAGATGCGCTGCGACGTGGGCGAGTTCGTCAAGGCCGTCCGAGCCGAGGGGGCGCCCTGCTGGAAGGTCTTCTGGCCGCAGTGCCACACCGAGCGGGCCTTTCGGGAGCACCGGGCCTTCGGTCGGTCTGGGTTCCCGTTTCGATCCCGTGAGTACGCGTGCCCGGCCAGTGTCGATTATAGCCAGGTCGAGGTGCCGAATGCGGTCTGGCACCAAAGCCACACCTTCACGTGCTTCGCTTTCCCCACCTTCGAGCCGCATCATTGCGAGCAGATTGGCGAAGCGATGCGCAAGGTTCTCCGCGCCTACCGCAAGTGAGCTGCCGCGCCCCGTGAGCATGGGAGATCTCACCCAGGAACGTCATGCATCGGCCCATTAAATGGGGAGTCATTGGATCCACGGGGATTGCACAGCGCCGCACGATTCCCGAGGGCCTGGTCCCGGCCCAGAACGCGCGCTTGGTGGCGGTTTACAGCCGGAGGGCGGCGGCGAACGCGGCGGTGGCGGCGCGGTACGGGGCGAGGGCTGCCGGCAGCGTTGCGGCACTGCTCGCCGACGAGGTCGAGGCGGTGTATGTCGCCTCGCCGCCCGACGCGCATTTGGACCATGTCCGAGCCTGCGCGAGGGCGGGCAAACATGTGCTGTGCGAGAAGCCGCTGGGGCGGACGGTGGCTGAAGCGGAGGCGATGGTTGCCGAGTGCGGACGGGCTGGGGTTCGGTTGGGCACAGCCTTCATGATGCGTTTTCAGGCTCAGCACTGCGCTGCGCTGGACCTCTGGCGCGCGGGGGCACTGGGGCGACCGGTGTTGGGCCGGGCGCAGCTTTCGTGTTGGTATCCGCCGCAGCGCGGGGCCTGGCGGCAGGATCCGCACCAGGGAGGCGGCGGCTCGCTGATCGACATGGGCGGACACTGTCTGGACTTGCTGGAGATGTTTTTCGGGTCGATCCGCTCCGTCAGTTGCTGCGTCAACCGCACGGTGCACGATTATGCGTCGGAAGACAGCGCGGTGGTCACCGTTCGCTTCGCGAACGGCGCGTTGGGCGTGGTCGACGCCTTCTTCTGCATCCCCGACGTGGCCAGCGAGAACCGTCTCGAGCTCTACGGCTCGCGCGGGAGCATTTTGGCGCGCGGCACGATTGGCCAAGGCGAGCTCGGCGACATGACGGCCTACCTGACCGAGTCTGGGGGCGACTACGACAGCCAGCAAGAACGCGTGTTGGGGGGGCAGCGGGCGATCCAGCCTGCCCCAGTCAACACCTATCGGGCGGAGATCGAGGCCTTCGGCCAAGCGATTCTCGAGGGGCGCGATCGCGTGCCCGGAGCGGACCTTGGGCTGCGGAGCCAGCAGGTGTTGGCGGCGTGCTACGAGTCGGACCGCACCGGTCGGTCCATCTCGATCGACTCCGCAGCGGGCCGGCCTCCGGCGGAGCCTTGAACCCGGAGGGACACGGCGGACTCGGTTGGCTAGGGCGGCGAACCGGCGGCAAGCCGTTGGGGCAATAGCACGCGGAGCTACTCTTCCTGGATCATGACGAGTCGGTTGAGGGCCAGGCCGGTGGTGACCGTCTGCCGTTTGCCGGAGGGCCAGGCCACCTCGATCCGGTCCACCTGGGCGAGGTCGCCGAGGCCAAAGTACAGTGGCAGACTGCTCTGGGCGAGATAGCCGGACTTGCCTTCGTGATAGCGGTAGAAACGGCGCCCGCCCGCATGAACGGTCACCGCGGCACCTAGCCCGTCACGGTTCGAGGTTGTGCCTACGAGCTGGACCTTAAGGAAACGCAGTGAGCGTTTTTCCGACAGATTGCTCACCAGCACTTGCGGTCGGTCATACCACTCGGAGATCACGGCGTCCAGGTCGCCGTCGAGGTCGAGATCGAACAAGACCGAGGAGCGGGAACTCAGGGTGCCAGGTACGCTGACACGGCCTGACTCACCGCGGCAGAGCGGGTGGTCGGTGTCGGCGCCCGAGCAGTAGAGAACGAAGGCGGTCTTCTCCGTGCGCCCGCCGCGCCGCGGTTCGAGGCCCAGGGCGAACTCGGCGTCCACAAAGCGTTGGCCGCGGTCGTTGAGCAGCAGCGAGTTGATGCCGTAACGGTAGGGATACCCCATGCCGGCGGTGACCAGGAGATCCTCGAAGCCGTCGGCATTGATGTCGGCGGCGCTGGCGCCCCAGGGCCAGTAGGTTTCCAGGCCCAGTTTCAGGCACACTTCGGCGAAGCGGCCGCCGCCGCGGTTCTCGTAGAAGGCGTTCCCGAAGACGTTGTTGGCGGCGCCCTGCAGAAAGGCCTCGGTGAACTCGATCCCGCAGAATCGCTCGCTCCGCTGCTTCTCCATCCGCGCGTCTGTGCCCATGCGAAACTGCCGCGTCTGCGCGTCGGTCATGTCCGAATGCATATCGGTCACGTAAAGATCCAGCCGGCCGTCGTTGTTGTAGTCGAAGAACTTGATCCCCATGGCCCCCCAGGGCGTCACGGGAAAAAACTCCGCCGTCGCATCCACGAACCGTTGGCCGCCGACATTTCGAAAGAAGTGGTCGTCTCCCTGCATGTTCAGCACGTAGAGGTCCGGAAACCCGTCTTCGTCCAGGTCGGCAAAGCTGGCGTCGCCGCACCACCCGGTCGGGGCGAGTCCGGCGGTGGCGGTGACATTGGCAAACCTCCGCTGGCCCAGGTTCCGATACAGCAGCGAAGCCTCGCTCCGTTCGGGGAACAGATGGCCCGAGAATGCGTCGGGCAAGCCGCGGAAGAACCCACCCCGGCCCACGGCGCCGGACGTGTACACGCCGACATTGCAGACGAACAAATCGAGCAGACCGTCGCGGTCGTAGTCCAGAAACACTGCCCCAGAGGAGTGGCCCACATAATCGACGCCGGCGGCGCTGGTGATGTCCTGGAACCGTCCGCTTCCGAGGTTCTCGAACAGGGCGTTGCCCTTGCGCACGGTGGTCACAAACAGATCCGGATCGCCGTCGTTGTCGATATCCGCAAACGACGCGCCCACGCAAACCCGGTCTTCCAGGGCCAAGCCGGCGGTGGCGGTGAAATCCTCGAAGCGGCCAGCGCCCAGGTTGCGGTACAGCCGGCTGGGGCCGAGTTGGTTCAGGAGATAGACGTCGGTGAGGCCGTCGCCATCCACGTCGGCAACTGCGACGGCGTTGCCGTGATCGTAGTGAACCGGGATCCAGTCCTTGCAGGCATCGTCCACCGGACGCTGGTCAAAGGTGATGCCGCTCTCGGGGGCCACGTCGCGGAACTGGAAGCCGTGGAAAGGCCGGGCGTTGCGGATGCTCTCGAGTTGTTTGCGCTTGCGCCCCTCCAACCACTGGCTGGCGGCGACCCGTTTGCGGGTTGGTTGCGCAGCGTCTCCTTGTGCGTCCCGTGGGTTGAACCAGCGCGGCGCCGCATTGGTTGCGGCCGCGCCTGCGGACGGCGGGGCGCCCAACAGCCACGCCCAACCGACCACCAGGCAACCGCCCAAAACCGAAACCGTGCGATAAAGAATCTGGTGCATCGACCGCTAAGGACGCCTGGTGTTTGTGCAGAATGCAAGCCCCTATTTCCGAACTCATTTTCGGCGTGCGCCCCTCGGTTGAGCGCGCCACACTGCGCGCATGGGGACCTCGTTCAGGTGCGGCAGGCGCCTCACAGGGGCGGGCCGGTGGCGCTCCGGTGGGTGGGTTGGCCTGTGTCTGGGTGTGGCGACTGCGGCCGCGTGGGAGTATCGGCCTGACGGCTACCATGTCAGACCCGGCGATGAGATTCAGCCGGCGCTCCAGGCCGCGGCTGGGAACCAGACGAACAAGACCGTTTGGGTGCATGCCGGAGTGTACCGTCCTTCCAGCCCTCGGCAGGCGCTGATCTGGTTCCACCGCTCCCATGAAGGTGTCCGGCTCGAAGGCGTTGGCGAGGTCACCCTGACCGCCGCCAACCCGGACTTGGCCAGCGCCGACAGCCCGCACCGACCCGCCGTCGTGAACCACGTGGTCTACTTCGGGCATGGCCTCAGCTCGAACACGGTGCTGCGCGGGGTTCGCGTCACGGGCGCCAACGGCTTCCTGAGCCGCGCGCGGACGCGCCAGATCGAGCCGGACAACTCAGTGCCGAAGAACCTGTTCTTCTTCAGCGATGGCGGCGGGATTAAGATCTTCGGACGGTCATCTCCCCGCATCGAGCGTGTCGAGGTGGTGGACAACGTCACCGGTTATTGTGGCGCCGGCGTGTCGGTGCAGCACCAGGGGACCGGCGCACCGCCTGTGATCTTCGAGGATTGCGTCTTCCGCAACAACCGCACCCAGATCACGGGTGCGGCGCTGGACCTGTTGGCCGGCAGCCAGGCCGTAGTGCGCAACTGCCTGTTCGTCGGCAACGTGGCGAACCTCGGCGAGGACCGGGTCGCCCAGCAGTCGGGTGAACCGCCCTTTACGAATAACGGGGCGCTCACCGTATTCCCTGGCTCACGGGCGTGGGTGGAACGTTGCACCTTCACCGGCAACCGCAATGGCGCCGATGACCTAGGCGGGCTGAGCACCTACCTGGATTGTGTCTTTGCGGACAACACCCAGCCCGGCACACGGGATGACCTCGAGCGTTACGAGCTCGACTTGCCTCGGGGAGGGCGCGTCTCCGGGTGTGTCTTCAGAGGTCGCGTACTCGATCCTCAGGGTGCCGTCGTTTGGGCCGACAACCGACGGGACGCTCCTCCGCCCGACTTCGATCCGCAGTATGTCCCACGGTCGGACGCGTACCGACAGGCGGGCTATCGCCCCAGCGGCGTGAACACGAGCCGATAGACGTCCCGGACTCCACTCAGTCCCCGCTCCGGTTGGGCGACCGGCGGGACAGCCAACCGGTCCCACCGATGTCAAGGAAACGACACTCGCACGACCGAGCGTCTTATCTTCGGACAGGCGGCCGCGCGCGAGGTCGCGCGGGCGCGTCGAACGGAATGGGGTCCGGTCGGTTCAACCCATTAAGCCGTAGCAGGTTACTCTGGAGGCGCCGGACGAGATCGGTGCGCCGCGGTCGGTTGGCATCCCTTAGGCTATTCCCAAGCGAGGGAATCTATAGCCGATGACCGCCATCGCTCCAGTCAACCTGCCGCTCAGTGCCGACCTGTCCAGGCTGGCCCGCAGGATTAAGTCTCAACCGTTGGCCTGGTCGGAGTCAGGCGTTCGCACCGCCTTTACCGGACTGCGGGCCTTGGCGGCGGCGTTTGCGGCGCAGCGAGCGGCCACGCCCACCTACGCTCAGGCGAGCGCGTTGTTGCGCGAGGGCGGCGAGGCGGTGCGGAGCGCGATGGTGACCTTAACGTCTCGGCTTCAGGCGTCGAGCAGTCTGGCTGACCACGCGACCAGGGGTCAGCCGGCCCGCCTCGAAGGCCAGGTCGCCACGTTGGGCGCTTACTCGATGCGGTTGGCCACGCTCCGAGCCAACGGAGAACCAACACCAGCGGCCACGTCAACCTCGCCCCTGGGCCTGGATCTCACCACACCCGAGGCGGCGTCCGCGCTCGCGTCCGATCGTTCCCTCGGCCTCGACGTCACGACGCCCGAGGCGCCGTCGGTGCTGACCTCTACGGCTGAAATCAACAGCGCGACCACGTCCTACGGGGCGGCGCAGATCGCGTTCACCAAGGGGGTTCACCTATCGACCAGCCTCGGCAACCTGAGCGGTATGTACCGCGGCACCGGCGCTGCTGCCAACGCGACCGCCTTGACGTTGCGAATCGAGTCCTCAGACACCACCATCGGCGCCACTCCGACCCAGGTTAGCGTTTGGGTACGCGATCAGAATAACACCGAGCTGGGTAGCTACGGTGGCATGGTGGCCGCGGGGCAGTCGCTTAGCCTGGGAGCGGACCTCGGGCTGTCTATCTCCTTCACGGCGGGCACGCTGTTGAAGAACGCCACCTCGACGCTGAGCGTCGACCGAGCCACCCCCACCCACGTGGATCCGAACGCAACCTTCAACCATGCGGATGCGAACCTGCGGCCGCGGTTCGAGAATGGGCAGCAAGTGAGCGCCGGCTCGTTCACGCTGAACGGCGTGACGATTGGCGTGCTCGCCAACGACAGCATCAACACCGTCTTGGCGCGTATCAACAGTCTGGTGCCCTCGGTCCAAGCCACCTTCAGCAACGACCGCATCACGCTCACGACCACCAGCCCCTCCGAGGACGACCTGGCGCTCGGGGGTGACACCTCCGGCTTTCTGGCGGCAGTTAAGCTCGCGGGCGCCACCACCTCCCGGGGCAACCTCCGCGACGACACGCAGGTGTTGGCTAAGACGGCCCAGTTCGGCGCGGTCGTCCGAGGCGCCTTCACCCTCAACGGGGTCAGCATTCTCGTGGATCCGCAGACCGACTCGCTCCAGTCCATCCTGGGCCGCATCAACGCCTCCGCGGCCGGTGTGCTGGCCATTTACGACGCCGGCGCCGACCAGATCCGTCTGACCACCGTCGCGCACACCGAAGACCTCATCGCCGTCGAGTCGGACACCTCGGGCTTCCTCAGCGCCGCGGGGTTGGCGACGGCCAACACCCTTCGCGGGAACGTGCGCGACGACCGGCAAGTCCTGGCCAAGAGCCCCCAGTTCAGCGGTGTCACGGCCGGCGCCTTCCAGGTCAACGGCGTCAGCATCGCGGTGGACCCAAGCACCGATACCCTCGAAAGCCTGTTGGCCCGCCTCAATGACTCCGGGGCGGGTGTCACCGCCAGCTACCAGGCCGACACCGATCGGCTCCACCTCGAAGCCAATGCCCCCGACGACTCGCTGGTGATCGACGCCGACTCGAGCGGTTTCCTCGCCGCCGTGCACATCCCGGAAGGGGCTCGCCGCAATCGAGTCAATCCCGACGCCCCCTTCAACGGGACAGGTGCGAACAGTCCGTTCCTGGATCCGGGCCGTGGCGTCCAAGACGGCGCGTTCGTTCTCAATGGCGTGAGCATCGCGGTGTCCGCCTCGGACAGCCTGAACGCAGTCTTGGCACGCATCAACGCCTCCGGCGCGGGCGTGGTCGCCACGTTCAATGAGTCGACCCAACGCTTGGCCCTGACCCGCACCGCGGTTGGCCCCGCCGAAATCAGCGCAGGCGCGGACTCGTCTGGCTTCCTCGCCGCCTTCAGACTCGATGACACGGCCTTGAGTGTAGCCGGCAGTTCGACGCTGGACGCGCCGCTGGCCACCCACCCGCACTTTTCCGGCATCCGAGACGGCACGATCACCCTCAACGGCCAGCGTGTCATCGTCGCTCGTGCCTTGGATTCCCTCGCGGATCTGGCCAGCGCCATCGACGATCTCAAGGGGATCCGCGCCAGCCTCGACGCCACCAGCGGTCGGCTGGTCATCCAAGCCGACGCAACCGGAGCGGCCCTCGAGTACGAAGACGACACCGGTCTGTTCTCGCTGTTGGGCATCTCGCGCACCGCCGGCCGCAGTGGCGGTCTGGAGGATCCCACGGCCCTGGCCGGCGCCGTGTCGTCGGGCATCGGGCGCCTCAACGAAGCCCTCCGACAATTGCGCCAGGCGCCCGATCTCTCGCTCTTCCTGCGCTACGACATCGAGCAAGCCGTGCGCACCGCCGTCCTCTCGATCCCCGGCGGCGCCCATGTGGGTGTCGGTTTGACCCAGCGCGACGGCGCTCTCCAAGTCTCGCTCGACTCGGCGCAACTGGCCGAGACGCTCAGCCGCGATACCACCGCCGGTCACACCCTGGTCGAGGCCCTAGGCCCCTTACCCAATGCGCTCGCTACGGCCCTCACCGCCCACGACCAGGCCCGCGTGGCCGGTGAGCGGTGGACTCCCGTGTTGGGCGAGGCAACCAAGGCCGAGGCGGACCTGCTCCAATCCGAGTGGAAGCTGCGGTTGCTGCACTCGACGCTCGGCGGCCTCGCCAGCCTGGCGTTTACCCCAGCGACCGGCTCGGACCCGCGCCGGGACATCTCCGATACGGCGTCCGGTTGGGGTCCAACGCCGCGGGTGAGCGGTCTCAGCCCTCCTGCGGACCGGCCCCTCGAAACGGCGTGGGCCCTGCCGGCGCCCCGCTCTTCCCTCGAGGCGCGCGTGCAAACCCTCTACACACGCGCAGCCTCCTGGCCGGGCCTACAGCGTCTGCTCGACGCGGCTGCCTAAGGGCGTGAACCATGCCCAGCTCCGGGCCGGCCAGGTTGATCGCCTGCCGGCGTGCCAGCTCGAAGAACTCGATCGGCGCAGTGCCTTCGTCTTCATCCTCAGCCAATGGGAGCGCGGACGGTCACGTCCGCCAGGCGGGTCTGAGCACCGGCGCCCCACAAGGAACCTGCCAGGTTTCACCCGCACTGGCCAACCTCAAGCTCGCTGAGGACTCGGAGACTCGGAGACGGTGGCGCCTGACCCCTGAGGCTTTTGTGCTGGCGATTTGCGGCTGAAACCGTTCAGGCTCGGGCGTCAACCGATGAAGACCGCCGCCGCACCCGCCCGCACCTTCACTGTCGATGCCCTCGACGTCCGCGTCTACGCCTCGCAACCGGACCTGGCTACAGACGCCGCGCGCCTCGTGGGCGACCGCCTCAGGGAGGCGCTCGCCCGGCAACCTCGAGCCGCAGCCATTCTAGCCTCGGCGACCTCGCAGGTTCAGTTCCTCGCCGCGCTGGTGCGCCAACCCAACCTCGATTGGTCGCGCCTGACGCTCTTTCACATGGACGAGTACCTGGGGATTACGGCGGATCATCGGGCGAGCTTCCGGCGGTTTCTGCGAGAACACGTCGAGGCCCACGTCCGCCCGCAGAGGTTCCATTACCTGGCGGGCGACGCCGCCGAACCGCTCACGGAGTGCGACCGCTACACGCGCCTCTTGACGGCACAACCGATCGAGATCTGCTGCCTCGGCATTGGCGAAAACGGCCACCTCGCCTTCAACGACCCGCCGGTGGCCGACTTCGCGGATCCCCGCACGGTCAAGTTGGTTCAACTGGACGAAGCCTGCCGCCGCCAACAAGTCGGTGAAGGGTGCTTCCCCACCCTCGCCGCCGTGCCGCAGTACGCCTACTCACTGACCATCCCCGCCCTCTGCAGCGCGCGCAGGATGTTTTGTATCGTGCCGGAGCAACGCAAGGCCCAGGCCGTCCGCGACACACTCTACGGCCCGGTGGCGACGGCTTGTCCCGCGTCGATCCTCCGGCGCCAAGCCCACTGCACACTCTTCCTGGACTGCGACTCGGCCGGTCTGGCCCCCGGCGCACCTGCTCCTTGAGCGCGCGGCTACCGGCGTTCCTCGGCCCGGCCGGTCATGGGGACGAACCGGACCGCGAGGACAGCCTTGCGCCGGACCTCGCCGCCGCGCTTCTCGAGCAAATAGAGGTCTTGGTCGCCGAAGGTCCCCACTGGAATGATCATCCGCCCCCCATCCTTGAGTTGGTCCACCAAAGGTTGCGGGATGTGATCCGGGGCGCAGGTCACAATCACCGCGTCGAAGGGCGCCGCTTCCGGCCAACCCTGGTACCCGTCGCCGGCACGCACCTTGACGTTGTCGAACCCGAGCCGTTTGAGGTCGGCGGCCGCGCGCTGGGCTAGGGGTTCGACGATCTCGATCGTGTACACCTCGGCCACAAGCCGGGCGAGCACCGCGGCTTGGTAACCCGAGCCAGCCCCCACCTCGAGCACCTTATCGGTCGGCCGCGGCTCCAGTCGCTCGGTCATGTAGGCCACGATGTACGGCTGCGAGATGGTCTGGCCGTACCCGATCGGGAGCGGATAATCCTCGTACGCATCCGCCCGGTCCGTTTCGGGGACGAACTCGTGCCGCGGCACTTGACCCATAGCCTCGAGGACGCGGGGGTTGCGGATGTCGCGGCCGAAGCCCTTCAGTTGCCGCTCGACCATGCGCTTGCGGGCGGCGTCGTAATCCATGCCGGAGGCCATGGCGGAACGTAGTGAGGAACGGGTATCGCAGCCGACCAGAGTCAGGGCCGCCGCTGCCAGTCCATACCAAGCTTTGCCCATGAGCGCGAACCTACGCCGCCACCAACCCAGGGCAAGCGCTTTCGCATGGGACCCGTCCGCTCAGGGCACCGGATCGCCCACCAGCCAGTTCACTGCAGCCGCGACCAACGCGGTGCCCGTCTCACCCAACAGTTTCACCGCGCACGGTTCCGGGCTGAGCTCCGCCGCCCGCCCAATCAACCGCGGGACCTGGTCGCCCTCGCCAGCCAGGGCCAAGCGGCGCGGCAACCCCACCGCGATCATCCCGGGCAGATCCCCATACTTAGCTCCGCCCGGCAGAAAGTCTGGCGACTGCAACTCGCGCACGCGCCCGAAGCGGAATCCCGCCGTGTCGATCACCGCGCGCTCGATGGCGCCGCGCGCTTGGGCGCATGCGGCCGCCGCCCAGGGGCCCGCACCGCCCAGCCCCACCAGGCTCACCTTCGGTGCCTGGACCGCCCGCGTCCGCACGTGCTGAATCACCGCCAAAACATCATGGACGCGCTGCGCAAACAGACTGTGGTTGTAACCGAACGTGTACGCGGCGGCCTCCCGCGGATTCTTCACCCGCCGGGTCTGCGTCACCGCTTCACCTTCCGCTAGGAACTCGCCCTGAAAAAGCAAGTCGACACCCACCACCGTCCACCCCGCCTCGATCAAACGCCGCACCTCGGGCTTCACCCCACCAGCCGACTCGCCAGCCGCCGCAAACAAACCCGCCTTCCCCGCCGGGTCGAGCCAGATCGCCGTTTCGCCGCGGCCCGAGCGAGGTTCGAGGACCACCACAGGGACCTCCTCGCCACGCCCGGTGTTGCGCACCAGCCCAACCTTCATTTGGAAGGTTCCGAGATCGTCCTGGTGGCGCTCATCCCAGGTCACCTCGCCCACCTCGGCCAGGTTGCGGCCTAGCACGATGTCGATACCGCCCCCATACACCCGCTCGAAAGACGCCCGCGCCGCCTGCGCCTCCGCCAGGTGCCGCGCGCTATCCGCGGTCCACCAACTCAGCAACTTGCGCTCGAATTCGGGCCCGCCTGGCGGCCGCGGATGCTGGTCGTCCCAGACCGACAGTTCGGCCTGCGACAGCCGCCGGTAATCCGCCTCGACGATCGGTTCCTTGAGCCCGAGCTGGAACTGGCGGTTGACCCAAGCGTACATGGCGGCGCGGCTGACGTAGTTGTAGTTGTGCCCGAAATGTTCGCCACGCTTGAGCATCACCCGGTCCCGCGACCCAACCAACGCGTACAAGGCCTGAAGTTCAGGGTACCCCTGGGTCGCCATCTCCTTGGTCCAGTCGTTGGCTGATGTCAGGCCCTGCGGCTTGGGCGCAAACAACGCCGCAAACTCGACGTTGCCCGTGTCCACCCGCAACCCGCAGGCGTTCTCGCACGTGCACCCACCCTGCATCGCCGTCGAGACCATCACCGCCGGAAACGCCAGGGCCGGCCGCGGATCTAAGGCGCACAAGACGAAGGTCTGCGTCCCGCCTCCGCTGGCGCCCGTGACGGCGATGCGCTTCGGGTCCACCCCGGGCAGCTCGAGCAGAAAATCCAGGGCGCGCAGCGAGTTCCAGGTCTGCAACCCCATGACACTCTGATAGTGCGCCTCGGCCTGCGGGCTGAACAAACCCCAGTCCTCGGCCTGGTTCATCTCGGGGCGTTGCTTGGCGAACCCGTGGGCAATCGCTGAAGGAATCTGCCCGCTGTCTGCGTAACCCAGCATATCGTAGTGAAACACCACGCAGCCCATCCGCGCCAACTGCACGCAACGCGCCTGGAGCGGACTGCGGCCCCCTTCCTCGAAACGCTCCGCTCCCTCGACGATCTCGCGCCGCACCGCCTCGACGCCGGCATCGTGGAAACGCCCATTCGACCAGTGTCCGTGCGGACAGAGCACGCCCGGCCGCGGCCCACTGCCCGGCTCGGCCGGACGGTACAAGCTGCCGGTCACGTAGAAACCCGGGAGGCTCTCGAAGTAGACTTTCTCGACCGTGTAACCGTCTCGCTCGATTCGACCGTGGATGACCGGTTGGAGCGGGAGCCGACTGGGCATGGGCCACAAACCCAAGGCGACCGCCATCTGCCGGCGCACCCGTTCCGCGCGCCGCTCCCAGTCCGCCGCCGATGCCGGCGGCCGGAACGGGAAGTAACCGTCCAGGTCCTTGAGCGGTTGCAGCCGTGTGTCGTTGGGCAATTGGCCCAGAGGCAACGCCCGCGGGCCGGCAGCGGACAAGCGAAGCGCGGTGGCACCCGCCACCGCCAGCAGCACGCAGAGCCCGAGGGCAGTCGAGTGCGAGGAAGTCTTGAACGTGGTCGCAGGCAAGGTCATGCGGAGACTTGTACCGGATGGAACCGCGCTCGCCAAGCGCGGAAACTGTCCGGGCATGACCGTGACGCCCGTGTCCCAAAGGCGCGCTTCTTAGGGCGGCGCCGCAGGGTCAATCGGCCGCCGCACCTTGAGCAGATAGGTCAGCACCGCGAAGTCGTAAACGGCATGGCAGAGCATGGGAACCAGCAAGTTGTCGCCCCACAACAGGAGCAGCCCGAGGTAGCACCCGAACACCGCCGCGAACACGGCGTACCCCAGCGTGATCATGTGGGCTAGGCCGAACAACACACTCGCACCCACCAACGCCGCGGTGGGGTCGGCCGTCCGCTCGAGGGCCCGCTGGATCACGCCCCGAAACAGCGCCTCCTCCCCAACGCCCGCCGCTAAGGCGATCAGCCCCAGTTGCCACCAGCGCAACGGCCGGAACGCCGGCAAGATCCACCGTTCCAGCAAGGTCCGAAGCGCAACCACCGGCCCCCACGCCACGGTCAGCGACCACAAGAACAGCAGCACCAACGGGACTGCGGCGAACCCACCCCAACCGGCAGCGCCCAAGCTCAGCTCCACTTGCGGCCAGAGCGGCTGGTCTAGAAGCTCCGCCAGAGCCATCGCCAAACCCAACAGGCCCAACTCAAAGAGGCAGCCCCAAAGAAAAAGCGCGTTCGTCCTCACAACTCGACCCGATCGCCGTCATCGGCGGCCTGCTTCTCCGCGGGCGACGGCCGCTGCGCCTCGGACTCCGGCCGGGACCGCCGCCGCCTGACGGTTTACGTTGCGCGCGACTCTAGGAGCGCCGCGCCAGCAGCGCAAACCCTCAGTCGCGCCCTTAGTCGCGCCTGCTGGGCCATCGCCCGACACCGGGGCGCGCCGGCGGCGCCACCGCCGACCCGCCACGGCGTGCGAGGCGCGCAAGTCTGCTTGAAACCCGAGCGGGAACCGGCCATGAATGAAGCCGGCAGACGGACCGAGGCCGCTGGGGGCAAGACGCGGGTGCGGACCGAGCCGAGGCTGCCGAACCTGAAACCGAACCGACATGAAGAAGGCAATTTCGATCTACACGACCCTCGCGCTAGGTTGGCTGGCCACGGCGGCCGCGGCCGACCTCGATCGCAGCACGGATTACCTGCCGCCAGCGCCCGAAGGCCAACGTTGGCAACTGGCTTGGCACGACGAATTCGAGGGTAACCAGTTGGATGAAACCAAGTGGAACCGGCTCGGCGACAGCAAACGTCGCGACGGCTATTGGATCAAGGAAGACGCTTACCTGGACGGCCAGGGACGCCTCGTGCTGCGCACGCGCCGGGATGGCGAACGGTTCACCTGCGGCGCCGTCAACACGCAAGGCAAATTCGAGCGCGCCTTTGGCTACTACGTGGCCCGGTGCAAGTTGCCCAAGCAACCCGGGCACTGGCCCGCCTTTTGGCTCATGACCCCAGGCGTCAGTTCGGTCGGGCAAGAGGGGCGCGATGGGACGGAGATCGACATCGTCGAAGTCCCCTGGCGCGATGGGCAGTTGACCTCGAACCTGCACTGGGACGGGTATGGCCAGGAGCACAAGTCCGCCGGCATCCGCTTTACCGTGGCGGGCGTGATGGAGGGGTGGCACACCTTCAGCCTGCTCTGGACACCGACCGAATACGTCTTCTACGTAGACGGCAAGGAAACCTGGCGGACGACTGCCGGCGGGGTCTCTCAAGTGCCTGAGTACATCAAACTCACCGAGGAAATCGGGGAGTGGGCGGGCGACATTCGGCAGGCCGTCCTGCCGGATTATTTCGAGGTGGATTACGTGCGGGTGTACCAGGCGGTGCGCTGAAACCAAAGGTAATGGCATGACCGCAGAGCTTCGCTCCCGTTTGGGCTTCCTGTTTGGCCGGCGCAGCGTGCGCGTGTTCGCGCCAGGCCCGGTCAGCGACCAGATCCTTCACTTGCTGCTCGAGGCGGCCATGGCGGCGCCCTCGGCCGTAGCCAAGGATCCCTGGCGCTTCGTCCTGATCCGCCGGCGCGCCACCTTGGCCGCCCTCGCCGCCGCGCTGCCCAACGGAGCGATGGTGGCGACGGCGGCCGTGGGGGTCGTGGTGTGCGGCGACCTCGAAGTGGCACACGATCGGCAGTTGAGTTATCTGTTGCAGGATTGCTCGGCGGCCATCGAGAATTTCCTGCTCGCCGCGCACGTGGCGGGACTGGGGGCGTGTTGGCTGGGCATCCACCCGCGCGAAGAACGCATCCAAAAAGTGCGCCAACTCCTGGCCTTGCCCAGCACGGTCGTGCCGGTGTCCGCCATCGCCCTGGGTTGCCCCGGTGAACAGAAAGAACCGCGCTCGCGGTTCAACGCCGCCTACGTGCACCACGAGGGTTGGGGTGGCTCTGCGGGCCTCGCCAGCGTCGGCCCAGCTTGAGCGCCGTTCAGGCGGCGCCGGCTAGCCCGCCAAGATCCCACCCTGGCTGGCGTTGCTGACTAGGCGCCGGTAGCGCGCCAGCCAACCCGTCAACTCGCGTCGCGCCGGTTGCCAGGATTGCCGGCGCGCCGCGATCTCGGTCTCGGGCACTAGCACGTCGATCTTCCGATTCGGGAAATCGATCCGAATCCGATCCCCGGGTCGCAGCAGCCCGATAGGTCCTCCCTCAGCCGCTTCCGGGGAGACATGGCCGATGCAGGCGCCCGCGGTGCCGCCGCTGAACCGGCCATCGGTGATCAGGGCGCACTTGTCGCCCAGGCCCAGGCCAACGATGTAGCTGGTGGGCGAGAGCATCTCCTGCATGCCCGGCCCGCCGCGCGGCCCTTCGTTGCGGATCACCACCACGTCGCCGCCCTTGACCTGGCCGCCGAGGATGCCTGCGCAGGCCTCTTCTTGGCTCTCGAAGATCACACACGGCCCCTCGAACACGAAGCCCGGACCGCAATTGCGCTTGAACGCGTCGCTGATACCAGCGGTCTTCACCACACTGCCTTCGGGCGCCAGTTGCCCGTAGAGAATCGACAGCCCGCCGTCGGGGCTGTAGGCGGTCTCCGGCGTGCGAATGCAGTCCTGGGCCTCGAACCGAAACGCCGGATCGTAAGGCATCAGACCGCTTGGCTGCGCCTCGGCGAGCGGGCCGGCGCGAGTCTCGAGGTAGGCCCGGCCGATCGCCCAGCCTTTGTACCTCGAGACGCGCAACAGACCGGACCGCGTCTTCTCGCCGCCTTTGGCGTACTGCCAGAACAGGAGGACGGGCGTGCCCTTCAGTGAGGCCAACTCCGCGCGCACCAGCCCGCGGGCGGCCTCCCAGCGCTCCGCCAGGCCCCCGCGGATCTCGGCTTGACCCTTGAGGGTTCGTTCCGGCGCCACCTGCAACTCGGCGTCCGCCGCATACAGCGCCGCCTGCGCCTCGACCTCGCCGGCATTCCACGCCGCCGCAGCGCGCCAGAGGGTGATCGCCCGCGGGTCGGCCGGGAAGAAGAGGAGGGGTTTGGGAGCCAGATTGCCACTCGCGGTGCGCGCCGCGGGCCCGAGCTTGTCCGCCGGATCCAGCACGAGGGCCGATGCGCCCGAAATGCGGGCGGCCTTAGCCCACGGCGTGCAAGCGTCCGAGCGCACGTCCCATTCGTCGATATTCTCCCCGAGGGTCCGCCCGGTGACCGTGCGGCAGCCGATGTTCAGCACGCCCAGGCGCTTGAGCTCGCCCAGAATGGTGTGGATGCCCCCAGCCCGATGCACGTCTTGCACATGGTAATCCGAAGAAGGCGACACCTTGCACAGGCACGGCACCCGGCGCGAGATGGCGTCAATCCTCGCGATGTCGTACGCGATGCCCGCCTCGCGCGCGATGGCGAGGGTGTGGAGAATCGTGTTGGTCGAGCCGCCCATGGCCACGTCCAACATCAAGGCGTTGTCGAACGCCTCGATCGTCGCGATGTTCCGCGGCTTCAGGTCGTGCTCGATGAGCTTCAGAATCGTCCGCGCCGCCCGCTCGTAGAGGGCCTCCCGCTCCTTGGACACGGCCAAGATCGTCCCGTTACCCGGCAGCGCCATGCCGAGGGCTTCGCAGAGGCAGTTCATCGAGTTGGCCGTGAACATGCCCGAACACGACCCGCAGGTGGGGCAGGCCGTCTGCTCGAGCTTCTCGAGGTCCGCCGCGCTGATCTTGCCGGTCTGGAGTTCCGCCACACCCTTGAACACCGTAATCAGATCGGATTTTTGGCTCGCGGGTTGGAGATGGGCGGCCAGGTCCTCGTGCGCCGTCGTCTGCTGGGCAATGCCCGCCGCCATCGGCCCGCCACTGACGAACACCGTCGGCACGTTCAGCCGCATGGCGGCCATCAACATCCCCGGCACGATCTTGTCGCAGTTCGGAATGCAGATCATCCCGTCGAAACAATGCGCCCGGACCATCGACTCGACGCAGTCCGCGATCAACTCCCGCGACGGTAACGAGTACTTCATCCCGCCATGCCCCATCGCAATCCCGTCGTCGACACCGATGGTGTTAAAGATGAACGGCACTCCGCCCGCCGCGCGCACCAGGCGCTTGACCAGCAGCCCCACCTCGTTGAGGTGCGCGTGCCCAGGAATGCAGTCCGTGTAACTGTTGCAGATCGCAACGAACGGTTTGCCAAAATCCGCCTCCGATTCGATGGAGCCGGTGGCCCGCAGCAAGCTGCGGTGCGGGGCGCGTTCGGCGCCTTGCTTGATGGTGTCAGAGCGCATAGTCATGGTTGTCAGTGTTCAGGTCGCAAAGGTGTAAAGCTTAAGATGCCTTGAGGCACATTGTCACGCGTTTGAATCACCCCATCACCTGAGCCCATAGCGAGGAACGCTGGCGCTTCGTCACCGAGGGACCGGTTCGACTGGCGCCGACCGTCTGGCAAGGGCGCGTGCTTTTCGGTTCCGACGACGGCTACGCCTATTGCCTCAAAGCCAGGACCGGCGAGCTGATCTGGAGACGGCGCGGCGGACCGACCGCCGAGCGGTTGCTGGGCAACGGCCGCATGATCTCGCGATGGCCCCTCCGGACCGGGGTGCTGGTCGCGGACGAGGTGGCCTATTTCGCCGCGGGCATCTTCCCGCACGAAGAGGTTTACCTGCTGGCGGTTCGGGCGGCCGACGGCGAAGTGCTCTGGCGCAGCGATACCCTCAGCGAACAAGGCGCATATCGCAACGACTTCTCCCCACAAGGTTACTTGCTCGCCACCCCCACCCGACTCTTCGTGCCCTCCGGCCGTGACCTGCCAGCCGCCTTCGACCGCGCAACCGGCGCGCTCGTGTTCCATCGCGAATACGGTTGGCGAGACGAGCGGGCCGGAGGCGTGATCGGGGGAACCTACGCATTGCTGGCCGATGACCAAATCCTCACCGGCACGCAAGAACATCTGGTCGCCCTCAGCCAGGAGTCGGGCGCGCCCGGTTTCGGATGGTTCCCGGGACGAAAGCTGACGGTCGCGGGGCCCATGGCCTATCTGGCCACCGGCCAGGAGATCCTCGCCCTAGACCGCTCCGCCTATGCGCAATCCAGCCGGCGCCGTAACGCCCTCGAGTTCCGTATCCGCACGCTGCGCGCCTCGATCCCCAATGCCACGGGCGAAGCGAAAGCAAGCCAAGAACAAGAACTCAAGCACCGGGAACAGGAACTCGAGGAGCATCGACAGAAGGAAATCGCCCCCACGGTCCGCTGGTCCCAACCCAGCCGCTGCGACGCGGAGTTGGTGTTGTGCGAAAACCTGGTCGTCGCCGGAGGCGACCATGAGGTCGTGACCTGGCGACGAAGCGATGGTGCCCCAGCCTGGTCAGGCCGCGTCGCCGGCCGCGCAGGCGGACTGGCGATTGCCGGCGGCCGCCTTTATGTGAGCACGGACCGAGGCAACATCTACTGTTTTGCTGGGGAGGCACCCGAGCGTGTTCGGGAGGTTGCGCCTGTCCTCTTCTCTCAACCTTACCCAACCGATGAGTTGAGCCCCGTGTACGCGGCCGCGGCAGAGGCCATCCTGGCCCAAGCGAAGGTGACCCGCGGCTACTGCCTGGTGGTCGGCGCGGAAGAAGGGCGGTTGGCTTGGGAGTTGGCGCGGCGGACCGACCTGCACGTGATCGGCATCGAGCGCGACCCTGCCAAAGTGCGTCGCGGCCGAGCGGCCCTAGCCCAGGCTGGCCTCTGCGGCGCGCGGGTGGACCTGCACGAAGGCGATCCGAGCGAACTGCCTTACTCGAACTACTTCGCCAATCTCATCGTGTCGGATCGCCTCTTGCTCTCCGGCGAACTGCCTTGCGCTCCGGCTGCCCTTACCCGTCACCTGAAGCCCTGGGGCGGCGTCGTCTGTCTCGGGTGGCCAGCCGGCCTGGGCCTCGCCGCCCAACCGGCCGCCGCTCGCCGACTCGAGCAGTGGATTGGCGAACTCGGACTCGGGCGAGGCCAAACCGGCGACGCCGGTGGGACCTGGGCCCTGGTGCGCCGCGGCGCGCTGCCAGGCGCCGGCCAGTGGACCCACCAATACGCGGAGCCTGGCAACACGGCTTGCAGCGACGATCAACGGGTGAGCGGCTCGCTCGGGCTATTGTGGTTCGGTGAACCGGGCTCCGCGCCGATGGTCAATCGTCATGACGCCGCCGCGGCGCCCCTGGCGCGGGACGGACGCCTGTTCATCCAGGGCGAAGAGGTGGTCTTGGCTTACGACGCCTGCAACGGCCTCGAACTCTGGCAACGCGACATCCCCGGCGCCAAGCGCACCCGCCTTAAAGCCCGGGAGTGCGGCAACCTCGCCGTCACCGCCGACGGCTTGTTTGTGGCCGCTGGGGGCGCCTGTCTGCGGTTGGATCCCGCGACGGGCCGGACCCTGGCCACTTACCCCATTCCCGTGACCGCCTCGCAACCGTTGAGTTGGGGCTACTTGGCTTGTGTGGACGGCGTGCTCTACGGCAGCGTCGCCAAAGCCTTGGGCGTCTCCGAGACCTTGTTCGCACTGGACGTGCACACCGGCCAAACGCTCTGGGCTTGGTCAGGCCAGAACCTCGTCAACCTCACCATCGCCCTGGGCGACGGCTGGGTCTTCTTCATCGACAGCACCCTGACACCCGAGCAACGACAACAACTGCTCGACCAGGACAAATCCCGCCTGCGGCAACTGGACGGACCCGCAGCGGTCGCGGCCCAGCAAGCGGCCAAGAGTCGGGACCTGCGCCGGGCGGTCGCCCTGGATGCCCGCACGGGCGGCCTGGCCTGGTCGCGACCTGTCGACGTCACGGACTGCAGCGGCATCGGCATCGGAGGCGGCGAACTGACGGCCATGTACCGAGACGGTATCCTCCTGCTCTGCGGCGCAAATGCCAACGGACATTACTGGCGACAATTCCTCGCCGGCGAGTTCTCACAGCGCCGCTTGGTGGCCTTGTCCGCCAGAGACGGATCGGTCGTCTGGGCGCGCGATGCGGACTACCGGCACCGACCGGTGATCATGGGCGACAGGGTGCTGGCGGAGCCCTGGCTGTACGATCTGCGGACCGGTCGGCAGTTGACTCGCGCTCATCCCGTGACGGGGCTCGAGACGCCCTGGCAATTCCTGCGCCCAGGCCATCATTGCGGCGCCATCTCCGCCAGCCCGCAAATGCTCTTCATGCGCTCCGGTTACACCAGTTACTACGACCTGCGCCAGGACAGCGGCATTCGCCACTTTGCCGGCCACCGGCTGGGTTGTTGGATTAACGCCATCCCCGCCAATGGCCTGGCGCTCATCCCCGAGGCCAGCGCCGGCTGCCTTTGCCTGCATCCGATCAACTGCACGCTGGTGCTCGAACCGCGGCACGACGCCGTCCGCTGGAGCATCTACAGCGCCTCAGGGCCGTACACGCCCGTCCAACGCCTGGCTGTTAACCTGGGCGCCCCCGGCGATCGACGCGACTCTCAGGACCAAATGTGGTTCGCCTTCCCGCGCCCAAGTCTGCCTGGCGATCGGGCGGCCCTGGGCTTGAACCTCGAGGTTCAAGTCGAGTTTGAGGAAGCGGGCGGTTATGAGCTGGTTAGCTCCGATGAGGCCGGAACGGTCAGCGCCGATCGCCCCTGGCTGTTCGCCTCGTTCGGTCGCGGAGTGCGGCGTTGTGTCTTGCCGCTTCTGGGAGAAGGCGACGCCGCAGCGTTCTACACCGTGCGCCTCCACCTGCTCGCCCCGCCCGAGTCGCAGGCCGGCCCAGCGCGATCCGCGCTCGAAATCCGGCTCCAGGGCGGCCGAGTGGTGGCTAGCCTCGACATTTCTCAGGCGGCTGGAGGGCCGGGCCGACCTTTCACGCGCGAGTTCAGGGGTGTGCGCGTCGATCGCAACCTCGAGATCGACATGGCACCCGCGGGACCCCTTGCATCGAGCGACGCCGCCGCGCGTTCAGCCGTGCTCCTTTGCGGCCTCGAGGTCCACCGCGAGCCCGTGCCGCAAACCGCCCAGGTCCCGTAGGTCCCCACCCCTCGCTCGGCCGCTGCCCCCGCCCTTGCTCGCACTGCGCGGCGGCCACAGGGGCGCGCCAGAGAACTGTCGGCTGTCAACGATTATAAACCAATTAACTTATGTCAACATGTGGCTCAACTCTTTACGTCTTTACGTCCTCGCTCCCGCCCAATCCAGTTGACCCGCTTCGGTTGATCCCCACATTGCACCGGACGTACCCACCCCACCACCAAGGAAGGCCCCCCCCCAAGGGTGAGTCTGTGGCTGTCAACAATTATAAACCCGTCTTGATGCTCTTACTGTCTTGATGCTCTTACTCCCCGGGTGGAGTGGGTCTGTGTGCTGTCAACAATTAAAAACCCGTCTTAATGCTTTTACTCACTCGCCGATCACTCTATCTCGGGCGGCGTTGGCCGGTGGCCGACGGCCCGGGCTGGTCGGTGGTGTTGGTGTGGTGGAAGATGCACATGGCCGAAAACCGGTTATGTTCGGCCGAGACGATGCGGAGGGTTAACTGGTTGAGCAGAGACGCGTTGCCTGCTCGGCCTCCGGGAACCCTCTCCTATTTCTATGGGATGCCGAGATGGGAAGAGGGACGAGTGGGAAAAGGGGAAGAGAGCAGGGGGGAGGAGCTGGGGGGCGGGGCGGGGTTGCGATCTGGGCGGTCTGTGGTCAAGAGGGTCAAAAGTGATGAGTGAGTTGAGGAGTGGGTGGAAGTGAGTGTGTCGTGTGTGGGTGTGGTGGAATGTAGAATCAACCTTATGAATGAGAAGATCGGCATGGTGGGAGTGGGGCGCATGGGCGCAAACATGGCACGTCGCCTGCACGAGTGCGGCTGGCCGGTGGTCGCCGTCCACGATACGAACGCGGGGGCGGCCGAGGCGTTGGCGGGCGAGCTGGGGGCCGAGGCATGCGCAGACCTGAAGCGGGTCACGGCGCTGGCTGAGGTGGTGTTCACCGTGATCAGCGACGATCATGCCATGAAGGCGATCTTCCGGGGCGGCCTGTTGCCCCGAGCGCGTGGGCGCCTGTTTGTGAACTGCGCCACGCTCACGCCGGCGGTGCACGCTTGGGTGGAAGAGCGCGCCGCTCGGGTGGGAGCGCAGACGCTGGAAGCCTGCATGGCCTCGAGTATTCCGCAGGCTCGCCAGGGAACGCTCTACCTCGTGTGCGGCGGGCGGCGCGAGGCGTTCGAGCGGGCGGAACCGATTCTGCGGAGACTGAGCGCGTCGCTGCGGTACATTGGTCCCACGGGCCAGGCGGCGACGGTCAAGGCGCTGGTCAACATGGTCATGAACATCAACACGGCCGCGCTGGCCGAAGGACTGGCCCTGGGCGAAGCCCTCGGCATCGACTTGAACTTGCTTCGCGAGGTTCTGGCGCAAACTGGGGCGAACTCGAGGGTGCTCGAGACCGACGGTGAAGATATGCAGAAGCGGGAGCATAGCTGCTACTTCTCCGCTGCGCACGCGGCGAAGGACTCGGGCATCGCCCTGAAGTTGGCGCGGGCCCACGGGCTCGAGCTGCCGTTAGCGACAGTCACCAAGCGGCAATACGATCGGATGGTCAAGCTGGGTCTTGGGGACCTGGACAAGTCCGGCATTGCGGAACTGACCTTTCCGGGTCGCGGCGCCGAGCGGGGCTGACCCCAGCAGGTTGGGGCGGGGGCGTAGCGATGAAGCGTCGGACTCTGCGGCAGGCCGGCTACACGGTCACCGGCGGGCATTGAGCGCGTTTGGATCCAGGCCTGACCTTGGTTGGGCGGCAGATGCCCGGCGTGCCGCGTTAGCGAGGGCCAACGACCAGGCCAGCTTCGACGAACCGCGCCCAGATCAGAGGCAGAGCTCCGGCAAACTCGTGCGGGCGTTCCGCCAGCCAGTGCGCGATGGCCTCGGGCGCGAACCAGCCGCCGCCGCTGATTTCTTCTGGGTGCAAGACGAAGGGCCCCTCGGCGTAGGCGCAATACGCCCAAACGAATTCCTGTCCGGTTTGGGGGCAAGCATCGATTTTGAACAAGCGCGAGGGCGGGCGTTCGAGCGTCCAGCCCAGTTCTTCGCGCACTTCACGCACCGCGCAGTCGTCATAGGTTTCGCCTGGGGCGAGGTGGCCGGAGGCGGACGAATCCCAGAGGCCTGGGCAGGAATCCTTTTGGAGCGAGCGCTGTTGGAGAAAGAGCTCACCTTGCGCGTTGAAGATCAGGACGTGGACCGCACGGTGCTTGAGGCCGCGGCGGTGCACCTCGCTGCGCGGGGCTCGGCCGATCACCTTATCCTGGTCATCGACGACATCGAATTGTTCGTCGGTCATGGCTTAGGGTTTAGCGGTTGGGGTCAACGGTTTGGAGGTGGCGAGCGAGCAGGATGTACTGCGCGAGCGTGGCGTGCTCGGCTCGAGCCGTCGGGTTCAGGCCCGCGGCGGCGAACGCCCCGGTCAGGGTTTCCGCCGGCCAGTCCGTCTTGAGGAGTTTGAGCATCATCTTGCGGCGTTGCGAGAAGGCGCGGTGGATCACTCGGCGGAAGGTGGCTCGCTGGACGGCGCTCAGCGCCTCCTCGGCTCGGCGCACGAAACAGACGTTGGCCGAGTCAACCTCAGGTGTGGGGAAGAAGCACGTGGGCGGGATGCGGAACCACTCGCGGGGTGCGAAGCGGAGCTGCAGGAGCAGGGTCAGCAGCCCGTAATCCTTGGTGTCGGGCTCGGCGAGCAGGCGTTGGACCACCTCGAGCTGGAGGGTCACCACCAGGCGGTCGGGCGGGTGGTCGGCCTGGGCCAACTCGACCAGGATGGGAGAGGCGACCGAGTAGGGGAGGTTGGATACGACCTTCCAGCCGCGCCAGTCTCGCCCGGCCGCCCGCAGCCACTCGAGGGCGTCGGCGTGTTCGAGGTGCAGCCGCGGGTGCGTGCCGAACCGCTCGCGCAGCGCCTCGATCAGCCGGGCGTCTTTCTCGATGGCCAACACCTCGCTGGACTGGTCGAGGAGCGGTTCGGTGAGCGGTCCCAGGCCCGGGCCGATCTCGAGCACGCGATCGTGCGCAGCCAGTTCGGCGGCGGCCACGATGCGCCGCACTTGATTGGCGTCATGGAGGAAATTCTGGCCGAGGGCCTTGCTCGGTTGCACGCCGCGTGTGGCCAACCACAGACGCATTTCCGAGAGTCTCATCCCGAAGCGAGCGCCTCCTGGAGCGCGTCGACGGCTTGACCGAGTTGCCGTTCGCCGATTGTGAGCGGCGGGGTGAACCCGATGACGTTGCCATGCTCGCCTTCGGGAAGGACGATGAAGCCGCGCTCGAGCAACCGCCGGACGAGCGTTTGCGCCAAGTCGGTGGCCGGCGCGCCGTCGGAGCGGCGCAGGTCGAGGCCGGCCATGAGCCCAAGACCGCGCACCGACGCGCGCACGGTGTTCGGACAACGCAGCGTTGCGAGCCGGGCGAGGAGGAACCGCCCGAGCTGCGCGCTGCGCGGCACGAGCCGTCGAGCGCGCAGTTCGCGGATCTGCGCCAAAGCCATGGCGCAGCCGACCGGGTGGCCGAGGAAGGTGCTGGTATGGATGGCCTCGCCGGTCGAGCGCGGCCAGGCGGCGTCCATCAGGTCGGCTCGCCCGACGGCGGCGGAGAGCGGGAAACCGCCGGTCAGCGCTTTGCCCAAGCACACCACGTCGGGGATGACGCGCGCGTGTTCGCAGGCGAACCAGCGGCCGGTTCGTCCAAAGCCAGTGTAGATTTCGTCCAGGATCAGCAGTGCGTGGTGCGCGTCGCAGAACCGGCGCAGAAGCGGCAGGAACTGGACCGGCGGCACCCGTATGCCGCCGCGGCCTTGGACGGGCTCGACCAGCACAGCCCCGATGGCGCGGCGTTTGAAGCTGCGATCGAGGGTGCGCTCGACTTGGTCGATTTCGGTGGGGGTGGTTGGGAAGGGAACGAACTGGGCGAAGTCGCGCAACTGCGGCCGGAACGGCGAGCGGAAGAACTCGCGGTGGGTGGCGTTGAGCGCGCCATAACCCAACCCATGATACGCTCCCTCGAACGCGACGACGCCCGGTTTGCCCGTGGCGAGGAGGGCGGTCTTGAGGGCGGCCTCGACGGCCTCGAAGCCGGAGTTTCCGAAGATGGTCTTGCCCGAGCGAGGCGGGATCTGGGTTGACTGGGTTGCGTGGCGGCCCCAGCGCTCGAAGGTGAGACGGCTGAGTTCACGGGCCAGTTCGGCCTTGCGCGCATGGGGGTGCACATCGCCCATGGCGTGGAGCAGGCGGCGCGCCTGGCGTTGGGCGGCGCGCAGGACCGAGGGGTTGGCATGGCCGGCGGCGGCCACGCCGAAGGCGGCCGTCAGATCCAGGTACCGGCGGCCCGCGGTGTCCCACACCGTCACGCCGCGGGCGCGTTCCCAGACGATCGGCCAGGAACCGTCCGCAGCTATGAAGGTGACGTTGGGGGATTCGTAGGCGCGGAGGAGGGCTAGGCTCCGGTCGGTCGGCATGTGGGCAGGATGCCCACGCTCCAAGACTGGTCTATGAACAACAGACATTGGGGTACGCGGACACTAGACACCGCGGGCGTCTGGAGGCCAGATGAACTTGTGCATCTGGAGTTGGAACCGGACGGGCAGGTGGTCGGCAAGGATTCGCTCGACCAACTCTCTCCGGGTCAGCGGGGTCTGCCCGGCGGGGATTGGCTTGAGCGTCGGATCGGGTTGGCGCCCCTCGAGGGGCGTGGCCCAGGAGAAGAGCACCGGACAGACGGATGCCAAGCGGTGCTCGGCCAGCACCGCCTTCGCCCAGGTGTAGTCCTCGACAGTGCCGATCACGAATTTGACTTGGTCCGTGGCGCGCAGGTGTCCCAGGTTCGCCCAGCGGTTCCGGTCGACTTCGCCGCTGCTCGGGCATTTGAGGTCCATGATGCGGTGTACGCGCGGATCGACGGGTGCGATGTCGAGCGCGCCGCTGGTTTCGAGCAGGACGGTGAACCCGGCATTGCACAACGCGGTCATCAGGGTGCCGGCGCCCGGCTGCAGCAGCGGTTCGCCACCGGTCAACTCGACCAGCGGCCACCCGGCGGGGGTGGCGGAGGCGGCATCGGCATAGGGCGCGGCCAAACGGCGGACTTCCGCCAGCAACTCGCCCAAGTTCCAGCGCCGGCCCGCGCTGAACGCGTACGCGGTATCGCAGTACGAGCAGCGGAGGTTACAGGCCGTGAACCGGACAAAGACGCACGGCAACCCCGCCCAGGTGCTTTCGCCCTGGACGCTCAGGTAAACCTCGTTGATGAATACGTGCTGGGACGACATCGGCGTTAGCCTACCGCGACGCGGGCAGGGCCAGCCACCCTGTTTGCGTCCGTCGCGTCGGGCGATCCGGCTCAACCAGGCGGCGGGGGCCGGGAGTTCGGGACGGCCTTGGGGCGCGCCATCCGCGAGGCCGTTGGCCCCGGCTAAGGTTTACGAACACTGGATCGTTCCTTGAGCCAATCCCAATCCATGGGCGGGTCAGCGGGGAATCCGCCGGCGACCGCGGCTTGGACGGGCGGGCGCACAGTAGCGTTTGGCCCGCCCACGACCCATCGATGGTTCTCGGTGTGACCGTCGGCAAAGGACACATTCGCTGCGTGGTTATGATAGGAGGCTGGCAAATTGCCCCAGCGATACTCGTGCAAGCGGTTCATGAAGAAGCCGTCGTTGATGGTGTCGGGGTGTTCCTCGAGGAAGACGAAGGTGGCGGCTGGGTTCAGGAAGTCGCCGCTCTTGAAGAACTGGAGGTAATCGGGGTTGAACCGGTTGGTCAGCACGCCCGGGTCGCCCACGAGCGAATTCATGGCCACGCTTCGAATGCGCGGTCCGTTGGCGGCCATCGATTTATCCGCCGGACACTTGAAGAGTGCGGCCGACTTGCCTGCGTAAGGCGCCAGCAGAGCCTCGGTCAACAGCATGTGGTTGGTGTTGTCGGGGCTCGCCCCCCAATCCTGGACGTTGTTGGCCCAGGTTTCGCGCCGGTCTCGCGTCTCGTCGATGCCGTGGTTGTTGACGAGGCGGTCCTGGTGTTCTTCGGCGTAGAGGAACCAACCGGTGTGGAGTTGGCGCACGTTACTCAGGCAGGCGATTCCCTGGGCCTTGGCCTTAGCGCGGCTCAAGGCGGGCAGGAGGAGGCCGGCCAAGATCGCGATCACCGCGATCACGACCAACAGCTCGATCAAGGTAAAACCCGTCTTGCGCACCACGCCGCGCATTCAACGGGATCCATGTCGGCCTGGCGAGGCTTTCTTCCTGCCGCTGCGCCGCTTCGCCTCGCGCGCCGGGCGTCTTCGCCCTCGGCTACACGCGATCGGTCGCCTGAGGTTCTTCGCGCCACGCCGCGGTGGACAGGAATCAGGCGTCAGGGTGGCGGCGGCTGAAGATCGGGCGGGACAAACTGCGCCACGCATAGCGGTGCCAGAGAGAACTGGGGGTAGCGCGGCGGCAACGGTTGCGGACCCCGCTGAAGCGCCAACGCCAGTGTGCGTTTGAATTCGGCGAACCGGGACGCGCGCTGCGGCAGATCCAGGCGCGTGCCCCAGGCCCAGACGGCGCCATCGTCGGTTAGGCCCACATTTAACAAACCCCAAGTCGAGAGCGCCACCCAATCGGTGCGGCGCCCGATGCGGACCGGTTGCGGGCGCGACCGGCGGGTGTTGTCGCCCAACTCGCCAAACGAGTTTTGGCCCCACGCAAACAGTGTCCCCTCGGGTGTGATCGCCAGGGCATGGTACGACCCGACGGACACCTGGCGGAGCGGTGGGATCGGGGCCACGGTGAACCACCCCGGCTGACGCGGGGGCGGGGCGGGCCGAGCCAGCAGCGAGGCGGCATTCACTCCCCAGGCGTGACAGGTGCCGTCGGCTTTCCACGCCACGGTGATGTACACGCCGGCAGCCAGACCGATCCAGTCGGTGTCGGTGCCCACGCGCGTGGGGTGAGTCGGCTTGCCCACGAACGCGTCGTCACCCCAAGCCCATACCGAACCGTCGCCTTGCATTCCTGCGCTGTGCGCTAGACCGGCGCTCACGGCGGTCCAGTTGGTCCCGTCACCGATCCGCACCGGGGCGCTGCGCTCGGTGGTGGTGCCATCGCCCAGTTGCCCGAAGTTGTTGGCACCCCAGCTCCAGAGTGAGCCATCCGCCTGGATGGCGAGCGCGTGAGCCAAGCCGGTCGCGATCGACCGCCAGCGGGTTCCGGGGAGCACGGGGATTGGCTCGGCCAAACCCGCCGGGGAGCCTGGCCCAACCGGGGGCGTACCCCAGGCCCAGAGGCTTCGGTTGGTCTTGAGGGCCAGGCCGTAGGTGGGGCCGGCCGCCACTGTCAGCCAGTCGGTTTCCTGCCCGATGGGGCGGAAGACCGCGCTGGCTTGGTCGTTGGTAGGCAGCGGTTGGCCAGGCCCCATCCGACTCCAGCACCAGAGCCGGCCGTCGGGCGCGACCAAGAGCGTCTGGAGTGGGCTGACCGAGAGGTGCGGAGTGACCCGCCGCGGTCCGGTGGCCAGCCGCTGCGGAGGCGGACTGGTCGACCACCACCCGGAGAACGCCCCGCTTCGGAATCCCAACACGCCCAAGCCCGCTCCGGCGCACCCGGCGAAGAGGAGCAGCGCGGTCCAGCGGATGCGCCTGGCCCTGGTGGGGCGATCGGAAGGTGAGCTCACCCGGTTGGACGCTTCAAGGCGCACCGAACCAGTCACGAAACGCCGCGATGGACTGGCGCGCGCTGGTCTCCGGGTTTGGCAGGGGGTAGACCTCGGCGGATATGTACCCGTCGTAATCGAGCTCGCGCAGCGTGGCGGCGATCGGGCCGAAGTCGGTGTGGCCGAAGCCCGGGGCGAGGCGGTTACTGTCTGCAAAATGGACATGGCCCAGGTACGGCGCGGCGACGCGCAGGGCGTCTGGGAGGCGCGCCTCCTCGATGTTCATGTGGAACAAACCGGCCAGGAGGCGGAAGCGGGTGGTGCGGGCGAGTTGGAGGAAGGTGACGGCGTCTTCGAGGCGGTTGAGGAGGTTGGTCTCGTAGCGGTTGAGCGGGGCGAAGAAGATGGGGACTTCGAGCTTCGTGGCTAAGGCATCCAGCTCGCGGAAGGCTTGGGCGAGCCAGCCCAGGGCCTGCTCGCGGCTGACGCCCTCCTCGGCTCGACCCTGCATCGCGCCGACGATCACCGGCGCCTTCAGTTCCCCGGCCTGGGCGAGCACCGCCTTGATGAACTCGAGGGCTTGGCTGCGTTTGCCGCTCGAGTGGCTCGTGAGGGTCAACTGCCGCGTCAGCCAACCTGCGTCGGTCCCCAACGCCGCCAGGCGCAGCCCGAACCGCTCAAGCACCTCGCGGCACTCCTCGACGTCCACCGTCCGGTTGGCAGCAGGAATCAACTCGATGGCATCGTAGCCCAGGCTGGCCGCGCGTGTGCACGCTACGGGCAACTCCCCCGCGTACACAAACGGTCGGCTGCCGGCCTCCGGCGCCAAGGACACGGTGATGGCTGAGCGGATCATGGTGCTGAGGCGTTCACCCACGGCGCACACGCCGGCCGGGTGAGAAGCGTCGCCGGCGCGGCGCGCTCGTGGCGCTCATGAGCTTCCGAACCGGCAGGCGGGATGTCAAGGCTGGCGATGGACTGAATCCTGCTCCTGTCACTTGTGAGGTTGCAGTTGGACCGGCAATCCGGCACAACCAGCCTGCGGCGCAGGCCGAGGCAGGGTGAACCGGTCCCTACCGTCAACGCGCTAAGAGGCTCTCGGTCCCGACGCCGAGCGCGTCGGTGGGGACGACGGCGAGTCCGGCGCGGCCTGGCCCGAATGCGAAAGGCTTTATGAAAGGATGGTTCGAACTGAACGTGGGCGCCCGCCGGTTGCGGGCAGTGTGCAGTGCGGTGTGGTTGGCTAGCGTGCCGCTTGGGTGGGGAGCCGCCCCCAGCCAAGCCTACCTAGCCAGTGTCCAGGGCAACGCCCTGAATGTCACTCTGACCATCGCGGATGTGGAAGCCAGCGTGCTCGACCCCGCCACGCTCGCCGTCCGCCTCGATGGCACACTCGTGGCCGTCGGGTCCCTCGCCAAGACCGGCGCCCTCACGACCGTCCGCGTGGCGAGTTCCGCGACCCTGGCGGCCAACTCGGTCCACCAAGTGGACGTGACGTTCCGCGACACCCTGAACACCCCGATCGAGGGCAGCGGCTCATTCACCGTGCCCTATTACGTCACCGTCCCCGGGACGCTGGTCATGCCGGAGGGGATCGTGGACCTCAACTCGCCGGGGTTCCACGTGCGCCCTTACCAGACGGCGGCGAACAACCCCAACAGCCTGATTTGGACCGAGGCCCAGTTGGCGGGCCGGTACGGGCCAAACTTGGCAGACCTGACCGAGGCTGACGCCAACGGCTTCTTTGTTCGGCAACTGATCAACTTCGATGTGACGGGCAGCGGCGGCGGATTCGCCAACGACCGCCAGTTTCCGGGCCTGCCCGGCAGCGGCCCGCGCGACAACGGCGTGGGCAACGCGACGATGGAAGTCTTGACCTACCTGAAGTTCTCGGCGGCGGGCTCCTACACGATGGGAGTCAACAGCGACGATGGCTTTCGCGTGACGGTGGGGAAGAACCCGGCCGATCGCCTGGGCCCAATTTTGGGCCAGTACGACGGCACGCACACGGCGGCGGATGTGCTCTTCCATTTCTTGATCCCAGCCCCGGGTCTGTATCCATTCCGTCTACTCTGGCAGAACGGCGGCGGGAATGCCAGCCTCGAGTGGTTCATGGTGCGCGACGACGCCAAGATCCTCATCAACGACCTAGCCACCCCGGGCGCGATCGAGGCCTACTACTTGAGTTCGGTCAGCTTTCCGTACGTTGCGTATGTGACGCCCGGCCCAGGCGCCACTGCGGGACGTGCCGATACCGAACTGCTGATCGAGCTTGCCCACGGCACGATCCGGGTCGACCCCACGACGATCCGACTCGAACTCAACGCCCAGCCGATCACCCCTACCGTGACCGAACTCGACGGCCGAGTCCGGGTGAGCCTCGAGTCCAGTGGCCTGTTGCCGCCGGACACCTCGGCCACGGTCCGTTTGGAATTCAAAGACCTGGCCTCGAACGTCAACACCTACACTTACAACTGGTCGTTCGATGTGGCGGGCTATGCCGTGCTCGACGTGACGAAGCGCACCGGCCTGGGAACCGAAGACAGCGCGCAGCCCGGTTTCAAGGCGCGCCTTCATCAAGTCGATCAGATGGGCAGCGACAACCTCGCGAACCTAGTCGCGCGCGCCGAACAACAACTCGCTGGGATCATCGCACCCAACCAAGCTAACTTGGCCGGCGCCACCGGCGGTTGGTTCACCGCCGAGGTCATCAACTGGAGCGTGTTGGGCCCCGACAGTGTCGGCAGCTTTGCCGACGACGCACCGGTGCCTGGGATTCCCGGCGTGGGCACCCCCCTTTACAACCGCTCGAGCATTGCCGCCGAAGTGCTGACCTACGTCGTCTTTCCGACGGCCGGCTTGGTGCGGCTCGGCGTCAACAGCGACGACGGATTCAAAGTCACCGAGACAGACCAGGCGCCCGTCCACAACGGCGCGCTCGTCGTTACCGCCCCCGCTGCGATCGCCGGCGCCTACCATGCCGTGTCTGGCGGCTCGGACGGAGCCGGTATCGCCCGGCCCTTGACGGCGCCGTTTAGTGGCACGGTGGTTTACGCGACGCCGAACGATGCCTGCGCGGCCTTGACTAACCCGGGTGCGTTATCGGGCAACGTGGCGCTGATCGACCGCGGCGGTTGCAGCTTCGCCGTTAAACTCCAACAGGCCAAGGACGCCGGCGCCCTCGCCGTCATCGTCGTCAACAACAAGCTGCCGGGAGACCCCGCGGGGATCTACCCGGTCATCACCGGCGGCACGACTCCCGTTGACATCCCGACCGTCATGATCAGCCAACCCGACGGCGAGATCCTCAAGGCCAATCTCAACGAAGGCGTCAGCGTGACCGTCACGCCCGACCCGACGTTCGCCCTCGCGGAATTCAACGGCTCGCGCGCCTCGACGGACAACCTATTCGATGTCTTGGTCCCCGAACCTGGGGTTTACCCGCTGCGATGCGTTTGGTACCAGGGCAATTTCCTGGGGGGCCTCGAGTGGTTTAGTGTCGCGGCGGACGGCCAGAAGATCTTACTCAACGATCCGACCCACCCGCAAAGCCTCAAGACCTATCGTGCCCGGGCTGCCAATGTCACGCCCAGTGTCCTGTTGACTCGCAACGGCAGCCAAGTGGTCCTCACCTTCACCGGCGTGCTCCAACAAGCTGCCGAGGTGAACGGGCCGTGGTTCGACGTCGCAGGTGCCGTGAGTCCATTCGCCGCGTCCACGACCCCTGCCCATCGCCGCTTCTGGCGCGCCCGCAGTTTCTAGCGAGGCCTCAGAACGGAGCGCAGGGCATCTCGGCCGCGGTCCCATGGACCGAACGTCCGCGCTCCACCCTTCCTGATGAGAGGTCGGGATCGACGACACCTTGCAGGGCGCGCAGTCCTCTGCGCGCTGCGCGCCGTACACCACTGTGGACAGAGGAAGCCGCGGCGCGCAGAGGACTGCGCGCCCTACCGCCGAGTTGTAGTCCATCTCAGTGACTCATCAGCAACCTCCCAGCAACGGGTCTCGGGATTCGAGGACCCTAGCCCAGCGTAACCGCTGGCGAGGGCAACTCGCGCGCGATCTCCGCCAAGCGGTAGCCGAAGCCCGGCCCGCGGATCGAGGCCAGGTGCACCCGACCCGACCGCCGCCGGTAGAGCTCTGGATGCACCGCTGCCTCCGGCGCGGAAGCGGCTGGATAGAACTGCATGCTGTTGGTCTCGACGCCCATGATGGTGCCCACGTGCGCCGCTAGCAACAGATGCGGGATCTGGGCCAGCATGGGGTTCGTCAAATCCTGCACCATCAGCGTCATGCCGTGCGCTCGAGCCCAACACGCGCTCAGGATCGCCCCGCTCTGCGTCTTGCACGTTTTGAGCGCTACCCCCGACCACCCCAACTCCCGCCCGCGTTGCACCAGGCGCCAGTCATGCGCGCTTTCATCTAGAAAGAGCGGTTTGCGCGCTGCCACGCTGTGGACTTGGATCGGGTGGGCCTCGAGGTCGTATGGAAACGGCTGCTCGACATAGAGGAGCATGCCGTACAGCCGCGGCTGCTCGTCGCGCAAGCGATCCAGGATGTCGTTCACATAGCCCGGCTCGAGCACCGTGCAATTGAAGTCGGCGCTCAGCCATTTCACACCCGCCGCGTCGCCCAACTCGCCCACGCGCACCAATCGCGCGTAGTCCCATACCGCGTCGTTGCCCCGCAGCTTCACTTTCAGGCACTCGAGGCCGTCGGTCTGAATCCACTCCTCGAGCACCACCGGATAGCCGTCTTGCGGCTCGCTTCCAGTCAACTCGCCGCGTTCGAGCAGGTCCAACCCGCCGACCAAGTGCCAAGCCCGCAGCTCATCGGTGGGCGTGGCCGCCAAGTAGTCGCTCGGGTACTGCCCTCGAAACGACGCCCCGGCACCCGGCGCCGGGCTGAGGTAAGCTGCCAGGTCACGATTCAGGTGTTCGGGTCCGTACGTGGCGTAGACGGGCAGACCCAACAACTGCCCGTAGGCGTCGTGCAGAGCCTGGTCAAACACCGATTCGCACACCAACGCCGCCAACCGCGGCATCGCTTCGCCTGGCCCATCTCCTGTCCCCGGCCGGGTTTGGTTGAACTGTTCGAGCAAGTCGCCCAGGCGCTGCTCGACAAAGTCCCACCCCAACTCGAGGGGATGCCCGACCTCCCCCACCTCGACCCAGGCGCGCGCCAAGCGTTGGCAGAACGCCCGGAGCGCCTCGTGTCGCCCCTGGTAGGACTGTGCGCTTGGCCACACCCATTGGACGCTTAAAGGCGTTTCGCCCCAGCCTTCCGCGATGCGCCCCGACCGGTCAGCCACCCGCACGCGTGCCCGCGCACAGGTCACTGAGGTGAGAGTTTCGGGTCCGAACTTGAGGGGGACTCGGGTCTGCACAGGCAAGAAGTAGAGCGTACACCCGATGACCCGAATGTCGGTCGGCTTTGGCATGGGGTTGACTCTCGAAAAAGGGCCCAGGCCGACTCAAGCCTGAAAGTGCATGCGGCTATGAGCCGCCTTACGGAGCGGTCCTCGGTTCGCGCTGCCAGTGACCGGGCGGGACGCGCCTGGCTGCCGGGGCGCACCGTCTCCGGCGAGGATCACGGCAGACGGCGGCGCCAGGCATCGCGATAGAGCCCGATCCGCTCGAATGGGATCGGTTGGAAGCCCAGCTTGTGCGCTGGCGAGCCCTCCCGCAACCGATAGTCCCCCGCCGCCACATCCATCAACCCCGGGTCTTGTTCCACTAGATTGTCTGTAAACTCGACGAATGGGGCGGCGGCCTTTTCGAGGTCGAGCCAGCGGCCGCCTACGCGGAGGTTGCGGACGACGCGATTGCCTTTGGGGGCGCCGGGTTGGTCGTCGAGGATGCCGACCAGTTGCGGGTATTTCGCGTTCCAGGGGTGCTCACGGTACGGCATCTCGGCCAAACGCTGCGGCAGGGTGCCATCGCCCTCGACGTGGTACTTCATCCAACCCAAACCGCGCGCGTCCACGTGCACGGCGGGTTCGCAGTCGATGAAGAGGTTGTTCTCGACGAGGTTGTCGCGGCCGCCGCCGATGAAGGCCGACCTTCCCGACCGCACGAAGAGGTTCCCGTAGATCGTGATCCCGCTGGCCGAGTCATCCAGGTACACTGCCATCGCGCCGTGCAAGCCCGGTCCGCGAATGTCGTGGAAGTAATTGTGCCGGATGACTGTGCCACGCGCGGTCCAGTCGCGCCCCATGTAAAACGCGCCCACATCCCCCGTCTCGTAACAGACATGGTGGATCTCGTTGAACTCGATAAGATGGTCGTTGCCGCCCAGTTGGATGGCATTGTGCGGGCCGTCGGCGAGGAGGTTGTGCGCCACGCGCACACCAACCCCGCCCACGCCCACCGCCGGGCGATAGGTGCGATAGACGCGGCCGAATTGGCCAATGCGATTGTTGAGGGCGAAATGACCGCACGGCGTCAGGGTGCGCCGGTCGCCGCCCTGGAGCGAGATGCCGCCCTCGGCTGTCTGCTCGAGGTCGCAGCTTACCACCCCGTGCCCTCGGCCGCCGTTGACCGTGACCCCCCAGCCGCCCGTGTTGCGGATGCGGCAACCGCGGATCTCGCCGTGTTCGCCCCCGTCGAGGCGGATGGCAGTGCCGCGGGTGGCCTCGAAGGTGAACCCTTCGAGGCGGACCCAGGCCACGTCTTTCATCGTGACAGCCGTCGGCAGCAGCGAGAGTACCACGGAAGCGGAGTCGATCGGCTGAGGCGGCCAGAAATACAGCCCTCCGGTCTGCCGGTCCAGATACCACTCGCCCGGTTGGTCCAACTCGCTGAGGAGGTTGAGGGCGTAGAAGCGTTGGCCGTTGCGGTAGCCATAACCGTGGTAAGGCTCGGCCAACTCGAACAACCGCCGGTCCGGGTCGATCGTCTGGATGCGTTGGTAGGCATCCGACCAGTCCCAGAACCAGTAACCGTGGAGCCAACCCTCCGGTTCACCGACCCACCGCCCCAGGCGATCTTCGGCGCACGTGAATTTGCCGATCCGGTCCCCGCGCAGGCCGTGGACGGTCATGGGGTCGCCTCCGGTTACTTCCAGGATCTTGATGAACCCTTGATTGGGCCACCGCGCCAAGGTCATCGGTTGTTCGGCAAAAAACAGCTCCAACCGCCGGCCCGCCGTCGTCACCTCCCCGTAATCCGAGAAGCCCTGCCCCGGCAGGTCGGCGACGTACACATGGCCCCGCGCTTCAGCCGGCAACCGCTCCAGCACCTGCGCCTCTGCCAGCTTCTGGAAACCGTAGATCTGTCGGCCGCCGGACAGTACCACTGGCGCGCCGCCGGCGGCGCGGTACACGACCGGCGCGCGCGCCGAGCCCGAATCCGGCTCAGCCAACTCGAACGGGGCGCGCAGTTCGTAGCGCCCGGCGCCCACGTGCACGGTCACCGGCACCGGTTCAGCCCCCATGCGCTCGAGTGCGCGCACAGCGTCGCGGGCGCGTTCGAGGCTGGCGAAGGGGCCGTCGGTGCGATCGGCCGTTGGGGTGGGGTGGAGGCCCGACCAGGTATCGCGCCCGTCGATGGCCACGTAGAATTCAGCCGCGCGCACGGCGTGGTCGAGCGCGCCACTGAGGAGTGTGAGCGCCAGCCAACGCGAGGCCCAGGGCCGAACCGAGCATTTCGTCCGCTTGCTTTTCATAAGTTATCTCGACCCTTCGCCGGTCAAGTCGTCCTGCGGGGAGGAGTGCCTGAGGACGTGTGGGTGACAATTCGCCAGCAGCGACACTGGGCAGGTAGGGCGCGCAGTCCTCTGCGCGCCGCAACTTGCGGTGGACCATGGGAGGGCGCGGCGCGCAGAGGACTGCGCGCCCTACCGCCGCTGGGGCGTCTTGCCAGCGGCGAATGCCAGCTCGCCGTTACGACCTCGGGTTGTCGACTCGCGCTCAATACTCGCGCTGTTTCTTAACGCCAGGAGCGGGGACCGGGTACTTGCCGTCGGCCTCGGCCTGGAGTGGCGCGGGGGAATCGTTGGTCAACCGATCCACCTCGGGGGCGAACTCGTGTTCGCAGTTGAGCATCTCGTCGTAGGTGATGGTTTGGCCAGTGTGCGCGGCCATACGGCCCATCGACGTGACGAGGCTGGCGATGGCCCCGCGCTCGGTTTCGTTGTAGGGCTGGTCCTGTCGGATCGCGTGGATCAGGTCGTCCCACTCGAGTTGGTACGGGCTGGGTTCCGGTTGGGGGAATGCCCAGATCATGTCCGCCCGCGTCAGGTTGTGGCCTTTGAAGAGGCGCACCCGGCCGGGGGAATGCGACGAGGTCGAGATGATGCCCGAGCCGGTGGTGCCGTGGGCGTAGCTGGCGAACTCGTTGTGGCATCCGGGCTGGTGCCGGCCGTTGAAGGTCAGCTTGGTGCCATCCTCGAACGTGTACTCGATGGCATAGATATCGAGGTTTTGATCGACGGAGTTGCCACGGAAGTGGCGGGCGCCAAGGGCGTGCGCGCGGACGGGCCAGGCCCCCTTCATCCAGCAACACTCGTCGACTTGGTGGATGTTGTAATCGCTGAACAATCCGCCGCTGGCCCAGAGGAAGCTGTGGAACTTCTGAACCTGATACAACAGCTCGTTGCTGCCAGGCGGCAAGGGGTTGGCCGTCGCCGCCGCCCCGCCCATCCGGTAAGCGCGCAGCAGGACCAAGTCACCAATCTGACCCGCCCGGATGCGCTCGAGCAGTTCGATGCGGCCCTTGCAGTGCCGGACCATGAGGCCCACGCCCACTTTGAGGTTCTTCTGAGTGGCGGCCTTGGCCAGTTCGAGCATTTTGCGCGTGGTCGGCCCATCGACCGTGACCGGTTTTTCCATGAACACGTTGAGGCCCTTCTGGATGGCGTAGGCAAAGTGCACCCAACGAAACGCCGGCGGGGTAGCGAAGATGGCGACGTCGCCGGGCTTAAGGCAATCCATGGCCTTTTTGTAGCCGTCGAAGCCGAGGAACCGGCGCTCTTCGGGCGCCTCGATCTGCGCGTTATAGCCGCGCCGGAGGGATTCGTAACTGCGGTTGAGCTTCGCCTCGAAGACATCCGCCATGGCCACCAGCTTGATCGGGCCGCTCTTGGTGGACAGGGCGTTCGCGGCCGCCCCGGTGCCGCGCCCGCCGCAGCCGATTAGCGCCACCTGGATGGTGTCGCCGCCCGCGGCGTGCACGTGTGGCAAGGCCACCCCCGCCAAGGCGGAAGCGGCGGCGAAGCGGCTGGTGTTGATTAGGAACTCGCGACGCGAGGTGGGATTCGAGGTGGTGTTGCTCATGCGCGGGAGTGTCTGGCGGGGCCCGCAGCGCTGTCAACCCCACAGATGCCTCCCGCCCCGCGCCTCGGCTCGGCAGGAGCCTCGCCCTACCGCAGTGTAGCCGTGGGTAGGGCGCGAGCGCTAGGTGGGTCACGGGTCGGCCGGCAGACTAGCCGGTTCATCCGGATGCGCTTGGTCGCGCAGCACGTTGAGCAGCCGCTCCAACTGATCGAGGAACTCGATCTGTGCCGGGTTCACCTTGCGCCGCGCCATCGCCAGCGGGTAGAACGCCACCCGGTCGATCTCCGGAAAGGTGCGAAGCCTCCCGGACCCGGGTGGCCACTCGAGGTTGAAGGTGTGGCTGCCGGCGGGGACGCGCTGGCAATCGCCTGAGAACGCCCAGGCATGCACCAGTTTGCCTCCCTTCTGTCGAATGGGCTCCAGTGCAATGAACGGACCCGCCGGATCGAGGCCGGTCTCCTCCCGAAACTCGCGGCAAGCGGTCGCTAGCAAATCTTCGCCGGCAGCCACGCCGCCTTTGGGGATCGACCAGGCGCCTTCGTCTTTCCTCACCCAGAATGGTCCTCCCGGATGCACCAGCATGACCTCGACCGCTCCAGCTCGCACGCGGTACATCAGCAGGCCGGCACTGACCTTCATGGGCGGGATTGAATCGCATCGGGGTCGCGCTGGCAAGTGCCGGGAGGCTCCCCGCACGCCAACCCAAACCCGTCCGTCCGCCGTAAATCCGGTTTGACTCGACAACCAGCCCCACGCCTACAGTCGGGCGGTGCGCGGATGAACGCCGACCTTCAACTCTTGCGCGAGGCTCAGCCCAGGCATGCCTTCTTCGTGGGCCTGGACTCGGACGGGTGTGTCTTTGACACCATGGAATTGAAGCATAAGGAATGCTTCGTCCCCAAGTTCATCCAACATTTCCAGTTGCAGCCGGTCAGCAAGTTCGCCCGGGAGACCTGGGAGTTCGTCAACCTCTACTCGCACACCCGCGGCATCAACCGTTTCCCTGCCCTCTCGAACGCCCTCAACCTCTTGGCCGAACGCCCCCAAGTCCGTGCCCGGGGTGTTCGCCCTTGGCCCACCGACGCGCTCGACGAGTGGCTTGCCCGGGAAACCCGGCTCAGCCAGGAAACGATCGAGGGCGAAATCGCCGCCGGCAACCACGCCCTCGAACCGGTGCTTGCCTGGTCACGGGCCGTCAACCAGGCTATCGCCGAGCTGGTGTTGGGTGTGCCACCGTTCGGTTGGGTGCGCGAGAGCCTGCAGCGGCTCAGTGAACGCGCCGATCTTATGGTGGTCTCCCAGACGCCCGCCGCCGCCCTCGCCAACGAGTGGGCCGAACACGACCTCGCCCAGTACCCACGGCTGATCGCCGGGCAAGAATACGGCTCGAAGACCGAACACCTCCGCCAGGCGACCGCCGGCAAGTACGCTCCCCGCCACGTCCTCATGATCGGCGATGCCCCCGGCGACTTCAAAGCCGCCCGCAGCAATCACGCCTTGTTCTACCCCATCGTGCCCGGTTACGAAGAGATCTGTTGGGAACGCTTCGCCGGCGAGGCTTTGGACCTGTTCCTCGAGGATCGGTACGCTGGCGCTTACGAAACCGCCCTGATCGAGGAGTTCAACGCGCACTTGCCGGAGCAACCCACTTGGCAGACGGCATGAGGATGCGACCCCAAGGCCAGTGCACTTTAATACGACCCGATTGCCTTTCCCCCCATGCACATCCTCATTGCACCCGACAAGTTCAAGGGAACGCTCACTGCGGGCCAAGCTGCGGAAGCTATGGCCGCCGGTTGGCGCGCCGTCCGCCCGCACGATACGCTCGAACGCTTCCCCATCAGCGACGGCGGGGACGGCTTCGGCGAACTCATCGGCCAACACCTCGGCGCCGAGACGCACTGGGTCGACACCGTTGACGCGGCCCACCAACCTGTCCGCGCGCCCTGGTGGTGGTACGGGCGCCGCAAGCTTGCCATTATCGAGTCCGTCCGCGTCATCGGGTTGGCCATGCTGCCACCCGGCCGGTTCCACCCGTTCGACCTCGACACCTACGGTCTCGGGGCCCTGCTGCGAGCGGCGCGCCGGTTCAGCCCGCGCACCTGTCTGGTGGGGATCGGCGGGAGTGCCACGAACGACGCCGGGTTCGGCCTGGCGCGCGCGTTGGGCTGGCAGTTTCAGAATCGGCGCGGCGGCCCGATCGAACAGTGGACTCAGTTGCCGAGCCTCGCGCGCCTGGTTCGCCCAGCCGAACCGCTGCGGTTCAATCGGCTCGTGGTGGCGGTCGATGTCCGGAACCGGTTATTGGGCAAGTACGGCGCCACGCAGGTTTACGGGCCGCAGAAAGGGCTGCAACCGGCCGATTTCAAGCCTGCCGAACGCTGCCTGCGCCGCTTGGTCAAGATCCTGTGCGAGCAGTTGCATTACTCCTACAAACCCGAGCACCTGCCGGGCACAGGTGCGGCTGGCGGCTTGGGTTTTGGCCTGTTTTGTTTCGCCGGAGGCAGATTGCAGCCCGGCTTCAAGCTCTTCGCCACCCACACCGACTTGCGGAGGCATATCGAGGCGGCCGACCTGGTGCTGACCGGCGAAGGGGCCATCGATCGCACCACCGTGTGGATGGGCAAAGGCGTGGGCCGACTCGCGCGCATGGCCAAGAAGGCGGACATCCCTTGCCTGGCCTTGGCGGGTGGCGTCGAGGCCTGGCCCTCGCAACCCGACGACTTCACCCTCCTGCGCGCGATCGTGCCCGACCTCGCGGAGGTGAGCGAAGCCAAACGCCGAGCGGCCTACTGGCTCGAGGAACTGGCACGCCGCACCGCCCGCGAATGGGGCGAGCGAGAGCACGGCGCCGCAGCGGCGCCGGTTGGCTGAGGGCAACCAACTCCCCCCCAGGGCCCGGACCGCACCGATGTCTCCAATCGACCCCGCCCCGTATCGCGGCCGCTTGGCCCCATCGCCCACGGGCTATCTGCATTTGGGTCACGCCCGAACCTTCTGGGTGGCGCAACAGCGCGCGGAGTCCGCCGGTGGCCGACTGATCTTCCGCAATGACGATCTGGACCGGGCGCGCTGCCGACCGGAGTTTGTCACGGCGATGTATGCGGATCTGCGCTGGTTCGGATGCGACTGGCAAGAAGGCCCCGACTGCGGCGGCCCCTTTGGCCCTTATAGTCAAAGCGAACGCTTCCCTCGATACCGGGAGGCCTTGGCCCGGCTCCAGGCCAGCGGGTTGGTCTACCCCTGCACCTGTTCCCGCCAAGATGTCCTCCGCGCCCTCGGCGCGCCGCAGGCCGGCGAGGATGAACCCCTCTACCCGGGCACCTGCCGGCCCGCAGCGATCGGTGCGCCATCCGAAGCGCCGCCTCGCTCGACCACAGCGGGCGCTGCGCCGTCGGACCCGCCCCGAACCGCGGACCGTGCCCCGCCGGCCGCATGCAACTGGCGGTTCCGCGTGCCAGACGGACAGGTGGTGGCGTTCGTGGACGGGGCCCGGGGGGCCCAGCGGTTTGTCGCAGGCATCGACTTTGGCGATTTCGTGGTGTGGCGACACGACGATGTCCCGGCTTACCAACTGGCGTGCGTGGTTGATGACGATGCCATGCAGATCACCGAAGTCGTTCGAGGCGCGGACCTGCTTCGCTCGACTGCCCGCCAACTGCTGCTTTACCATGCCCTCCGCCGACCGCCTCCCCGCTTCTATCATGGCGCGCTGGTCACCGACGCGCGCGGCGTCCGCCTGGCCAAAAGGCACGACGCCCTCAGCCTGCGCGCCTTGCGCGCCCAAGGCCGCACCCCCGAGTCGCTACGCCAAGATTGGGTCGGGTAGATGGGGGCCAAGCTCCCGAACCGCCGCCATCCACCAGCGGGTTCAGACGGCGCCGAAGCGGCGGTGCCGCTGGGTGTATTCCTCGAGGGCCGCGTAGAACTGCGGCTTGCGGAAGTCGGGCCACAGAGTGGGCGTGACGACGAACTCGGCATACGAGATCTGCCAGAGCAAGAAGTTGCTGATCCGCAGCTCCCCGCTCGTGCGGATCAAAAGGTCCGGGTCCGGGTAGTTGCGCGTGTAGAGATGCTGGCCGATGACCTGCTCGTTGATCTCGGCCGGTTCGAGCGCGCCGGCGCGCACCTGGGTGGCGATGCTGCGGACCGCCTCGACCAACTCGGTCCGCCCGCCGTAGCTCAGGGCCAGGATCAGGGTCAGACCGTTGTTCTTGGCTAACGCCGCCCGGGTCTTGCCCAATTGCTCCTGCACAAACTCCGGCAGCCGGTAGATTTGGCCGATCACCTCCAAGCTGACGTTGTTCCGGTTCAGCTCCCCAATCTCGTTCTTGAGGTACCGCGCCAAGTACTTCATCAGCATGTCCACCTCGTCCTTCGGCCGCGTCCAATTCTCGACCGAGAACGCGTACAACGTCAGGTACTTGATGCCTAACTCGCCCGCGGCCCGTACCACCGCCCGCACCGACTCGACTCCGACTCGGTGTCCCTCGATCCTCGGCAGGTGCCGTTGCTTGGCCCATCGGCCGTTGCCGTCCATGATAATGGCGACGTGCGTGGGCAGGCTCGCCAACGCCGGGGCACTCAGGTGCGGAGTCGACACGCTCACCCGCTCAAACGAAGATGGTCTGGTCGCGCGCAGGCCCCACCGACGCGATCGCGAGCCGGGCGCCGGTGAGCTCCGCGATCGCCTTGAGGTACTGCCGCGCCTTGACCGGCAACTGCTTCCACCGCCGGGCCCGCGTTGTGGGCGCGCGCCAGCCTGGGAACTCGGCGTAGACCGGCGTGCAAGCGGCCAACGTCTCCACGTCGCTGGGCACATGATCGTACCGCTTGCCGTGGGCCCGATACGCCACGCACACCTTCAGCGTCTCGACGGTGTCGAGTCCATCCAGGTTGGTGACCGCCAGATCGTCCAGCCCGTTGATCATCGCGGCGTGGCGCGTGGCCACCGCATCGAACCAACCGCAACGCCGCGGCCGGCCGGTGGTGGCCCCAAACTCGCGCCCCATCCCGTGCAGAAGGTCCGCAATCTCGGCATTCTCCGTCGGCAGCGGGCCTTCTCCGACCCGCGTCGTATAGGCCTTCATCACGCCCACGACACGGTCGATGCGATGCGGCGGCACACCGGATCCGGTGCAGGCGCCGCCGGCGGTCGTGTTGGACGAGGTCACAAACGGATACGTCCCATGATCGATGTCGAGGAACGTCCCCTGGGCGCCCTCGAACAGGATGTCCGCGCCGCGGCGCATGGCTTCGTTGAGCCAGACCACGGTGTTGGTCACGAACGGCGCGAGTCGATCGCCCGCCTGGCGGTAGTCGGCATGCACCTTTTTAAAGGACAGGGGTTTCGCCCCAAAGGCCTTCAGCACCGCGTTGTTCTCCCGAATCCGCCGCCGCAACAACTCCTCGAAGCGTTCCGGCTGCAGCAAGTCGATCAGCCGCAGGCCGACGCGGGCGGCTTTATCGCCATAGGCCGGCCCAATCCCGCGCTTGGTGGTGCCGATCTTCTGTCGGCCCTTGAGCGACTCGCGCTGCGCGTCCAACTCACGATGGTAAGGCAGCACCAAGTGGGCCGTTTCACTGACAAAGAGGTTGCCTTGGATCTGTACCCCCAGCTTGCGCAGGCCCTCGATCTCGCCGACCAACCCCACCGGATCCACCACCACACCGTTCCCAATCACACACTTCTTCCGCGGCCGCAGAATACCGGACGGCACCAGGTGCAACACATACTTCTGAGGACCCAGGAACACCGTGTGCCCCGCGTTGTTGCCGCCCTGGGTGCGGACCACAATGTCCGCCCGCTCGGTGAGCACATCGATGATCTTGCCTTTGCCTTCGTCGCCCCATTGGGCGCCCACCAGGATTGTATTTGCCATAGCTACGTCGCCGCTGTTGCATGAAAAAGCCCCAAGCTCAGACTCGGGGCCCACATTCGCTGTCTGGGGGCGCAGGCTAGGAGCCCGGCCGCTTCGCGTCAACGCCGGAATCGGGCCGGCATCGGGCCGGCATCAGGCTGCCGTACCACTCGGCAACACCTTGACCACCACCAGCGTAATGTCGTCCTGTTGCGGGCTCCATTGCGTGAATTCCTGCACCGCCCGATGCAGCGCCTCGACGATCTCCCGAGCCGGCTTGTGTCGACTCGCCCGCGCCACGCCCAGGGCTCGTTCGGTGCCGAAAAAGGCGCCGTCGGGCGCTTCGGCCTCCTCGATGCCGTCGGTTAGCAGCAACAACAAGTCGCCGGTCTCCAGTTGGACCTCGGGTGCGTTGGTGTACGTGGCGTCGCCCACCATCCCCAAGGCGGCCCCTAGCCGCTTAAGCTTCACCTTGACCCGGCCCTCCGCGTCCAGGATGTACCCGGCCGGATGCCCCGCGTTAGCGTAGACCAGTCGCCGCGTCTCCCCCTCCAATCGGGCCAACAACACCGTCACAAACCGGTCGCCGTCCAGGTCCTCAGCCAGCACACGGTTGGCCCGGGTCAATACCTCCGCCGGACTCAGCCGGCTCAGCGCTACGATCCGCAGATACGCGCGCGTCTCGGCCATGATCAGCGCCGGACCCATGCCGTGCCCGCTCACATCCCCAATCACCACCCCCAACCCGCCGTCGCTCATCGACAGGTAATCGAAATAATCCCCGCCCGCTTCCTGCGCCGGGTGCGACGCCCCGGCGATGTCGTACCCGGGGCAGGCGGGAGCCGACTTGGGGAAGAGATGATGCTGGATCTCGCGGGCGACGCGGATTTCCTCCTCGCGCTTGCGCAGGGCCTGCTCGGCCTGGCGGCGCTGGGTGATGTCGCGAATAAACGCCAGAAACCAGCCGCGCCCCTCGATCTGCATCTCGCTGAACCCGATCTCGGCAATCACCTCGCGCCCGTCCCGATGGCGCCCCTGGAACTCCATCACCGGCGACCGTGCGGTCGGCCCGGGGCTCCACGCACAATACAACCCGGGGCGCTGGCCGCCGTCGCCCTGGGGCGCTTGCAGCACCGTGAAGTTCTGACCCACTAACTCGGTCGGCGGGTAGCCGAACGCCGCTTGCACCGCCGGGTTGGCAAACGCAATCGTGCCCTCGGCGTCCATCACCACGATGGCGTCCGGCGAGTTCTCCCACAAGAGCCGATACCGCGTCTCGCTCTCGCGCAAAAACCGCTCCGCCTGCCGCCGCGCCTCACGATTCGCCGCCTCCCGCAACTCGCGCTCGACCGCCGGCACCAATCGGCCCAGGTGCCCTTTCATCAGGAAATCGTGCGCGCCCGCCTTCATCAACGCGACCGCGGTGGCCTCGCCAATCCCGCCCGACACGATGATGAAGGGCAAGTCTTGCCCCGTCGCCTGGAGGAGTTGTAGCGCCTCGGGCGCGCTGAACGCCGGCATCTCGTGGTCGGAAAGGACAATGTCCCACTTCTCCTCCTTCAACGCCTGGCGCATCCCGTCGGCGGTGTCGACCCGTTTCCAGCCGACCTCGTACCCGCCGTGCCGCAGCAGATTCACCAACAACGCCGCGTCGAACTCCAAGTCCTCGATCACCAGGGCGCGCAGCGGCTTTCTCATCGGCATCTCCAGTCGGCGACTACACGGCGGGTCTTCATACCCCCAGCCGGGGCAAGATGCGAGCATATTCAGCAGGGCGAGGCTCCTAAGCCCCAAGCCCAGCCGCAGGCTGGCCCAGCCGAAGACTAGGTCACTCCGCGGGCGGGATCGGACGCTCGATCGCCCAGCAGAGGGCGTTGAGCAGCAGCCGGCGGAAGCGTGGGTTCTTGAAGTCCTCGAGGTGGCCAAGGGACGTGTAGAAAACCTTGGCCTGGTTCGCGCCATACGCGTGGGTCCAGGCAACCGGTTCGGGCGGTTGTCCCGGGATGGCGCCGACGAGCAGCGCCTTCGCGCCGGGTTGGAGCGGGCCCGTGCGGTAAAGCGATCCCGGGCTCGCGAAGCCCTCGAGTGGCACGCCCACCAGTAAAGGACTGGTCGCAGCACCCTCGGCCGCGCTCAACCGGGTGAGGGCGTTGGCGGCATGGTGACCGGAGTAATTGCCGCCGAGCACTTCGGCATCGAACTCCGGCCACTCCGCAAACGGAGTGTCCTGGCCGAGGCGGTCGCGCAGACTACCGCGCACCGCGAAGGCGTGGCTCGCGGTGCGAATCCCCACCAGCGGCTTGCCGGCCTCGAGATGCTGCCGCAGCAGCGCCAGCATGGGGCGAGGTAAGGCACGCCGCCGCGCGCTGACCACCACCACATCCGCCGATCCCAACGCCTCGTACCTTTCGAACTGCCAATCCTCGAGCCGCGGCGACGCGGTCACCCAAACGGTCTGGAAGCCGCGCCAGGCCAACTCTTGGCGGGCGAATTCGGGCAACGATTCCCACGTGCGATACTCGTTCTCCCCCACGATAAAGGCGACGGTTGGCCGGCGGTCGGCCGAGAACCGGAACGGTTCGCCCCCGAGGAAATCCGCGCTGGTCACCGTCGGACACCAATAGCGCTCGATATGTCCGATGACCAGGTCGGTCCCGACAAAATGACTCACGTACGGCCGTCGCCGCGAGTTGTACATCGTGTCGGTCAAGTCCCGCATGAGCACCACGCGCTTGCCCCAACCCACCAGGCTGCGAATCGCAAAGGACCGCCCCAACACGCACATGTTCGTGTGGACGCCCATCACGATGACCTGCTCGATGCCGAGTTGGGCGAGCAGATTGTAGATCTCCGCGCCGCTGTCGCTGATGACATCCTCGTCGCGCACCTCGAGCGTCGCAATTTGGCGGCGCCACGGACCGCCCTGAGCGCACCGCGGCGCGTCGTCGCAACCGCCGTCCGAATCGTCGATCGGCAGCGGCCCTTCGCGAGCGGGGTTAAGCGATTTCCACCGGCCCACCTCCGGCGGGGGCGAGGCGGCAGGCGGGGCCCGCTGCGCCCGTTGGCGCTGGGGGTACTCCGCGTAGAACTTCATCGTGTCGCTCGGGGCGTGGATGATCAGCACTCCCCGCGCCCGCGCGGCTCGCAGCACGTCGTTCATCCGCGGAGCCATCTCCGCCACGCGCGCGGTCGCGCCTTGGCACCAGTGCTGGTCCCACATGTCACAAATGACGATCGCAGTTTTCGTCCCGTCCCACCGCAGCACCTGCTCGACCGTGCGCCACTCCTCCGAGTTCGGCGCCACAAGTTGCTGAGACCGGGCGTGGAGTTCGAGCGGCGCGGCCCAACTCTGAGCCACGCTCCAAACGAGTGCGCCAGCCCACCCCAGCCGGGCGAAGGCAACCACGAAACGAGACATTCTTGGGTCCATATCCGTTAGCCGTTATTCCCAGCCAAGCTTCACCCGGGCATAACTGACGGTCTGCGCCGAACCGACGCGCGTGCCCAACAGGTCCAGCACCTGGGCGGGCGTCGACCCGGCCCGGGGCGTGGCGGTAAAGTAACTGCTCAGCGGATGCTGCAGTGGCACCTTCACCGGCGCGCTCGCAGATCCATCCGACAGGAGCTCGACCAGGCGGTTTTCCGAAACGCGAGCACCGCGCGCGTCCGCGCCGCTGACATAGAAGAAGACCAGCAGCCGCTGGTCCGGCGTGGGGTGAAAGCGCGGCAGGTGCGGCACCTCGCTCGATTCGCCCTCCGCTGCGACCATCAGGGTCCGGCGCCCCACCACGGTTCCCTCGCGCAGCACGGCGTAGTTGAGCTCGTGCCGCTGCCGTTCGCCCGGAAAGAACTTCTCGCGCAGGCGCTCGTCCAAGGCGCGTTCGGTCCAGACCACATGCACGCGGCCATCCGGCGCCACCCAGAGGTCGCCCGGCGAAACCCAACCGCAGGTCTTGTCTCGGGTGGCCAGCTCGACCCAAGCCGCAAACTTCCCCGAGCGGATGTCCGGCGACCAAGTGTAAAAGAGCCGGCGAAAGTCATAGTCCCACTCGCGGCCGGTGAGCTCCTTCTTGAACGCCCGCCACCGGGCGTAGGGCTCGACAATGTCACTCACCCCTACGAAATGCACCGCCCCATCCACCAGGGCCACGTTCGGATAACAGATGCGGATGGGCTGCGGCTTGTCGTACTCGGCGCCCCAGGGCCACTGGAGTTGGCCTCGGGCAGCCCATTGGCCTTCGCGGTCGCGGAAGCTCCACTCGGCATGGGTATAGCCGATATTCTGGAAGAGGAGCAGTTCGCCACGCCCCCCGTCCGCGGCGAAACTCCGATACGAATGCTCCGTGAACGCCGGCTGCCCATCCCAGACCGGCCAACTCAGCTCCGACGCCCCCGCCGCATCGCCCGCGCGGAACAGGTGCAGCTCCGGCCGCGCCGCGCCGGCGTAAGTGTTCGGCGGAGTCAGGGTCGGGTTGGCCGACAACACCACGCGGCCTCCCGGAAGGGCCACCAGCGGACACGGCTCGCGCGTCCGGCCTACGGGATCGGCGCGCAACAGCTTCCAACCGTCCCGGTCGCGACGCCATAAGGTCCAACGACAGTTGTTGAGCGGCTTGACCCCCGCAAGCGTCTCGAGCCCGCTCGCATAGACCATGTCCCCCAACCGCACCAAACAGGTCGAGCCGTGGCACCACATCGGCCCAGCCCCGTTATCCGCCGGCTCGTATCGGTAGAGGTCTTCCTCGACCTCGACCACCGGCGTTAGCCGCGGTGTGGCGGGTCCGGTCACGGCAGCCTGCAGCTCCGCCCTTGCCCCACCGCCAAACCAGGCCGCCAGCGCCAAAGACACCGCCCACCCAAGCGCGTGAACATCCAACCGCCTCAGCCCGTGGCTGACCGGTTCCGCCTCGAGGTCCTGACTCCGTCGCCGTGTCATTTTAATGTCGGGTCCTTCTCCGCGTCGGCCTTCCGATACAGCGCCGTGGGAATCAGGATCTCTTTGGGCACCGGTTCACCGGAGAAATGTTGGACAATCGCCCGCGCCGTCTCGATCCCGATCCGGTCGGGGAACTGGATCGGGTCGGCGTAGATCTTCCCATCCCGAATGGCCTGCCGACCTTCGGGTTGGCCATCGAACCCCACCAGGACAATACTGGTCTTGCCGGCCTTCTCGAGCGCCGCACGCGCCCCCAACGCCGACGGATCGTTGATGGCAAAGATGCCCGCCAAGTCCGGGTGGGCCTGCAGCAAATCCTCGGCCGCCCGGTAGCCCTGATCTTTCACTCCCCCACCGGGCAGTTCCGCCACGATCGGGATCCGACCCGTGCCGCGCTGGGCGTTGTATTGGTCCAGGACCTCGCGGAAGCCTTTCACGCGCAAAAGGCACGACTCGACCACCGGGAAGTGCAGGATCGCAATCTTGCCCCCCGCCTCGCCCAGCGCTTCGATCATCGCTTGGGCCGCTTCCTTGCCGCCGCCGTAATTGTCCGTGGCGATGTGCGAAACGACCTGGGCGCCCGGTGCCAAGCAGGCGATGTCGGCAGTAAACACGGGGATGCCCGCCGCGTTCGCCTCCTGAATCGCGGGCCCGATCGCCTTCGAGTCGCACGGCGTCAACACCAACGCCGACACCTTCCGCACGATGAAGTCCTTGACCTGGTTCTGCTGCCGGGCGGGGTCGAACTCGCCGCTCACCACACTGACCTGGTAACCGTGCCGGGCCGCCTCCGCCGTCAGACTGTCGGCGATCTCCTTGAAGAACGGGTTCGTCAACGTCAGAACCGACAGCCCAATGACCCCTTTCTTCCCGACCGCATCCCCCGCGGGCGGTTGGGCAGTCGCCTGACTCTCCCCACCCTCGCCGGGTGCGCGGGGACCACAACCGGTCCACACCAAGCTCAGCGCAACGGCGGTTATCGCCGTCGCCAGGCTCCGTCTCGGCCAATGCGTTTGCGTCATGGTTGCGACCGCATTCAAACACGGGCCCGGCCGCAGCGAAAGGTCAAAACAGCCCGTCCACTCCCCCGCGAATCCCTGGCGCTGGCGAGGTGCGACCGCGTCAACGTTGCAGCAACTTGATCGCGAACTCAAGACTCCAGACCTCTGACCCCAGCGGCATGCACAACGTAGGTACCGGGCGACGGTCCGGCCAGGGTGGGGGACAGCCTTCACCCAACTGCGGGGCCGACCGGCGCGATGTGAGTTGCGCCCTTGGATTCAGGACCGCTCACTCCGGTATTGTCCCTCACCCGGAGTCCCGCTAGGCTCGTTGGCAACTGACGGTCACGGCCCTAGAAGCTCGATCAGCCCATGGGACTCGCACACCGCAACGACTCGAAGTCGGAGTGGACACGCCAACCACCCAGAGTGCGCGGCTTCACCCTCATCGAACTGCTCGTGGTCATCGCCATTATTGCGATCCTGGCTGGCCTGTTATTGCCCGCGCTCAGCCGGGCCAAAGCTCAAGGCGCCGCCACCGTCTGCCTGAACAGCCTGCGCCAGATGGCGTTGGCGACTGGCTTTTACGCGGACGAAAACGGGGACCGCGTGCCGCCAGTTACCCATGCCGTGGGGGAGTACTGGTTTCATGAAATCGCGCCTTACCTCGGCGATCCGGGCTACAAGACGCAACCCGCGGAAAAGGTCGGAGGCGTGATGCGCATTATGATCTGCCCGGCCACCAAGCGGCCGAAAGCCAAACCCGTCACGGGCGAGTCGTGGTGGGGCACCGCCACCAAGACCTGGCGGTCGCTCGAAGCCGAAGGCAGCTACGGCATGAACCTGTGGCTGGATGCCGAGGGCTTTTACCTTAACGATTTCCCCAAAGACAAGTACTACGCCCGGTTCTCGCTGGCCCCCGGCGACGTGCCCGTCTATGGCGATTCGGTCTGGGTCGGGTCCTGGCCCGAAGGCCGCGACCGCCCGCCGCTGGACCTCAAAGGCAGCGGTTACGGCGGCGGAAGTTTTCCCCATGCGCGGGGCCAGTTCATGGGCCGGTTCGCCATCGACCGGCACCGCGGCGGCATCAATGTCGGTTTTGTCGATGCCCACGCCCAAAAGGTTCGCGTCCAAGCGCTGTGGACGCTGAACTGGCACCGCGACTTCGAGCCCAACCCCAGCGTCAAGCTGCCCTGAGGCGCCGGGCGTGGCCCGCGATCGTCGCGCCAGCCGCCAATTCGCAACGGCCTGAGCGCGCTAGGGCCCAACCTGCATGCGATAAAAGCGACGATCGACCGACCGGATGACCTGCGGATCGGTGACTTGGACGCTTCCTTGCAGGAGGTTCGTGACGAGCAGATCCTGCCATTGGCGCAGGTCGGTCGAGTGTTGGAGGCGATAGTTGCGATTGGGTTCCCCCTGCACTTCCAACGTCAATCGGTTGCCTGCGGTCGAGACCACCCCCAACCGGGGCGCCAGAGGCGGTGGCCGTGTGACCAGCGCGAACGCCACGTCCTTGGCCAAACTCGCCACCCCCACGGCGCCAGGGACGCTGTCGGTGTTCGGCAGGCTGGTGCGCGCAATGACCAGGTGCCCGCTGAGCTGGGCCCCCGGCGGCAGCATGTAGGCCGGGATCGTAACCGAACTGGAGTTCCCGGTCAGCGCCCCTGGCTCGAAGGGCAACGGCGACGCGAACGCCAAGTTCCCGGCGCTGTCCACCAAGGCCAACTGGACAAGGTCCAAGACAATCCCGCCTGGCGCCTCCCATTCGAGCGTGAAATCGGCTGTCGTATCGACCGTCTGCGCTGCCGCCAGGTTCGCAAGGCGCGGGGTGGGTGGAGGGGTCACCAGCCAATAACTGAGGCTGGCGGTGCGCGTGCCGTCGCTCACTCCGCTCAGGGTCAATTGATAGACGCTGGGGTTGAACAGACTTGCACTACTCGGATACGCGGCATCCAAAGCGGTGCTGGTGTCATAACTCTCCTGGAAGAGCCGCGCGATTCCGTTGGTGACGCTGACCAGGGGTCGGACCGTAGCCGAGCCGGGCACTTTGACGGTGGCATTGGTGACCGAGTTGTTGGTGGCATTGAGGACAAACGCGGTGAAGACAAAGCCGTTACTCTCCAACGGGTTCGGGACCGATCCCAGCGCCTGTTCGTACTGGTGCAGCTTCACCACACCATAGAAAAGCGCGTCGGCCCCGCGTCCTGCCGCTGCCGGCCCCCAACCCAACGCCACCAGCGCGAGCCACAACATCAACCGACCGCTGCCTCTTCTGCCTACTCGATCTTGCATGCCGCCGTTGTTCACTATAGCCAGCGCCTCGTCCGGGGGCGAGCACCCTTTTTCATTTCATTTCATGTTCCAACGGTCCACCCCGAAACCGCGTTTGGGTATGACCACGCAGGAGTACAAGTCAGTCAGTCAGTCGTCAGGTTTTAAGTCGTTGACACCCCTCCTGGTCTAAGTAGGTCGCCGCCTCTTACCTTACCGTTACCGTTGCCGTTGCCGCCTCGCCCCGCCCCCGCCCAGCACGCCCAGCAACCGGGTATGAGCACCCACGAGAGCGTGTAAGTCGGTAAATCGCCAGATTTAAAGTCATTGACACAACTCCTCCAGGTCGATTTTATTCGCCAGGTGATTGGTAGTTGACACCGTAGCCTCGGTCTCGCGAGGAACAGATGCCATCTCAGGCGCAGTGCTGCGGCCGACGCGCCCGCCAGTCCGTCGTGCGTGGGCGCGCAGTCCAACCTACCCCAACCTACCCTGCCGCTCTGCCGCTGCCGGCACTACAGCAAGACCAGACAGAAGGCCCGCGGAACAGGCAGGGCCGATTTGGAGGCCACCGTGCCCTGGGTGAGGACCAGCCCTCCCCGTCTTCTACGGGTTTGAGGCCCGGTCGAGGGCGAGGCGGGGGCCAGGGAGAGGTGGGCCTGAGCTTGGCCTGGCTGGTCACCCAGGTCGGGTTGCCGAGTCAACACAGCCTCAGCGAGGAGGCGAACCACGCCGTGATGCGGTTGCCCTTGGACTAGGACGCAACGGCTGTTTTCCAAAGCGGGATCAGCGGTGCGGAGCGTCAGACGGCCCCCGGTCCGCAGCGCCCAGACGTGGGCCGTGGCGACCGACCGGGGTTCGGGTTCGTCGCCAAGAGCGATCTTAGGCGCCCAGGCGAGGAACAGACGATAGGAGCCGGCCGGCAGTTCCGCCAAGAGCCCTGAACCGCTCGCGTCAAGTGCTGCGAGGTAATAGCCCTCTGGATCTCCACGGTTCTCAGGCGTGGCGACGATCGCAACCGACTCGGGTGGAAAGGCCAACGCGGCGTCGGCCTTCAGCGCTGCGCGGAGGTCGTGGGTGCCGAGTTCGCCGGGTTGGGGCTGGAAGCTGAGTTCCCAATCGCTCCTCTCGGAGAGCAACCGCAGGGGTTGACCAGGATCGAGCCGCACAGGACGCAAGCTGTGGGCGATCTCGTGCGCTAAGTCCCGCCCGTGGCGGAGCCGCACCCAGCACCGGGACTCGGGCCGAAAGCCGGGTACCGAGGTGTGACCGGTGTCGTCCAGGGTGGCAACCCGGATTTGGCGTGGGTCGCCTTCGCTGACGCCGAGGAGGAAGGTTAGGCCGGTGACGATGCGCCGCGGAATCCGGGGCAGGTTCAACTGGGCGAGGGCAGCCACGGCCTCGTCGTGCTCGCGTGGACCGGTTCGAGGATCGGCCAACACACGGGCCAGTGTCCGGCGCGCGCGGATCCGGCGGGTGGGGTCGGCCGGGGGCCCGCCCCCATGCGGCAGCAACTGCAACGCCAGTCGGCCAGGCTTGGACGCGATGGCGGCGTGTGGGTCTGCGTCCGGGGCCAGGGCACGGTCGACGAGGCGGCCCAGCAAAGGCTCTTCGCCGGTGGGTGTGGCCGGGTAGATCTGCAGGGTGGCCAAGCGTCCGCAGCAGGTGGCGCCGTCCGACGCGCGGAAGACTAATGGGAGCAGTTTTGGCGCCAGGTCTGCGACCAGGTGTTCTCTTGTGCAGACTTGGCCTTCGAGAAGTCTCATACCCAAGGGATTGACAAGGCTTGCATGCTCATCCGCCTGGTGGCTGATGAGCGCGGCGGATTGACAACAGCTTGCAGGTAAGGCACGCGGCAAATCCCTGCGGACAGCGGAAGCGGGGGCGCGCAGCGGACTGCGCGCCCGCTCCTACTGCCGACTGTCGTTCATCGTAGTGACTCATGCCTAAACCGAAGCCAACGCCACTGGGCGCCCCTCCAGGTTCCACGTTTCGCGGAGGGCAACCACAGTGGCGGTGGCGGCGAAACCTATGCTCTGGCTTTGTAGGGTCGCGAACAGACCGTCCCAGTCCTCGACCGCCGGGCCAAACACTAGCCACCAATAGGCCAAGGGCCGGGCGCAGAGGAGTTCTGCCGTTGCCAGGGTGGCTTGCGCGATCTTCCCCGCGTGCCGCAACTCACCGAAGTGCTGGGCCAGCACAGGCGCCGCATCCCGCAGATTCGGTAGGTCCACGTTGACGAGCCGCCAGAAATCCGGTCCTCGCTGCCGCCAGTCCGCCGCGAGGGCCGCGGCGTTGGGCCAAACCAGCCCTGGTCCCCGGCCTCGGCCTTTCGCCCCTCGCGACCTTGGGAGCGCTTGGAAGACCCGGCGCCAATCGGAAGGCTTCGCCAAGTCAAGTTCTAGTTGGGAAAGCCGCCCCTGGCCGTCGCGCCCGATCATCCAGCCGAAGTCGGCTGGGTGCGCTTGGTAAAGATCGAGGATGGCCCGGGTAGGGGGGGGCAGGGACGCCAAGAACGCCTCCCAGGAGGTCTCGAAATCCTTGGCGGCTGTCTCGGGCTCTTCCTCTTCCTCGGCCGAGTGGTCATTGAGGCCCTCGGGTCCTTCGGGTGGCGCGGGTTCTGCGTCGCCCGGCATGGGCGCGGTCGCGTCCGTCTCGAGGTCAAACTCGAGCTCGAACTCAGTCCAATGGTCGTTGTCCTGGGGCATCGCGACTCAAGTGATACTGGCCATATGATCGCGCACAACGAGCGCTTTGGCTGGGCGCCGGCTGTGGGGCTTTCGACACCACGGACACACCCCGTGCCGCAAGGCGTAGACCACTCGCGCCCGCTTCAGGTCCATCTGCGGCGGTTCGCCCAACCGCGGGCCCGCGCGCGGCGCGGAGACCTCGTGGGTCGTATGGCAGACCCACACCTTCACGGTGGCCAGGGGCCGCGGAGTCGAGCCGATGTAATCCGTGCGCACGAATCTGGGCTTGAGGATGGTCTTCTCCTCAGGCCTGGACGCGAACCCACACGCCAAGTCGGAGGGCGGTCGGCGGCACGCATCGGTGCACCAGCGCCGGCACAGCGTCTCCGGGCACTGCCAATGCACGGCATTCGCCCAGCGCAGCGTGTCCCGCGCCGCGTTCAGGGCATGAAAGAACAGGGACCCGGCGAACGGTTGGGCGTACTGCTCCCAATGGCCAAAAATCCGGTTCCGGTTCTCTGGCTCCGTATGCGCCGTGCAGGCTGCGCTGACGACGAACTTGAACGGGCTCGCCATGCCTGAGACGGCTCGGGCGATGAACCCCCATAGATCGGCCGGCCGTTCCTCATCGACCGGATCCTCCTCGGTCGGCCCCCGCGCCGCCGGTGCGGCTTCAGCAAGCTCCTGAGGATCCCAGCCTTGGATCGTGTGAGTTCGGCGGCAGGTGAGAAAGGCACGCTCGGCGTTCGCCAGGTAATTGCCCCGCTGCAACTGGCCCTGAAGCCGGCCGAGTGTCTGGGCGAGGTCTTGGGTTGCTGCCTCGTCCCCCGCCCTTCGAGCCTGGCCCAGGACGAATTCAACCTCGGCGATTTCCGCCTCGATCGAGTTGGTCTTGCAAGCGATGCGGCGCTCGATCTGGGGGGCGGATGGTATGCCAGAGCTTAGAACCCAATGCTGGCACGGCGGTTCGTCCAAGAGGTGAGAGAGAACTCGGCGGGCGACACGATCCTCGCCGACGATGTCGCGGTGTTGCCCGATCAAGGTCGGGTGTTCGTTGAACTTCTGCAGGTGGCAATCCAATTGCTGCAGCCACTGGATGCGAGCGCGCATGACCGTGCGGACCACAAACTCGACGAGGTGCCGTGCTGCTTGCCGCCAGTCGTCCGGCACCCTCTCCCACTTGCTATGGCGCCAGCCGAGCAGGCAGGCCACCACCCCCTGCGGCAGACAGCGTCGACGAAGGTTCGCTGAGACGATGTGCCTCCGCAAACCCGCCCTGAGTTCGGCGACCATCATCGGGCTCAGCGGAGCGGTGCGCAACGGGTTGGCCCAGGCGTCCGCGCCGAGGGCAGCCACCGAGTGCCCCAGCAGGATCAAGCTCATGGCCACGGCCCGTTCCTCCACATCCAGCTTGGTTTCTCCACGCTTGCCGGTTGCTCCCTCCACCGCGCCCATCGTGCTTGCGAACAGGTTTTCGTCCAGCAGGGTATGTTGCCAGCGATGGACCGTGTGGTCGGCCTTGAGCGCCTGTTTCCGCAAGCCGCTCAAGAAGCCCTTGACGAGTTCCTCGAGTTCCCGCAATTCCCGCTGCGTCATGTTCTCGCCCTCGGACTGAGCCTAAACGTTCATGTATCTAGTCATTGACACGCATTGAGACGAGGTGCCCACAGGGTGATTGGGCTGCGGGGTTGGGGCTCGGGGCTAGCGGTCTAGCGCAGCGAGCTTGTCCCTGGCTCGCATGAACTCGCGACCGACATCGAGCACCGGTTCGAGCCGGAGAGCGGCCGAGAGCTTGGGGAGAGCCGAGGTGGCGCCCAACTCCGCCAGGGCCCAGGCGGCATGGAAACGGGTTCGGTAATAGGAATCCTCCAGACCGCGTTCGAGGGCTCGGATGACCTCGGCCGAAGGTTGGCCGAGTTTGCCCAGGGCTTCGACGGCGCAGTTGCGGACGGAGGCCCGGGGGTGCCGGGTTGCGGCGAGCACACGTTGCAGACACGCCTGGGTGAACTCGAGGCGCGCCCCGAGGTGGCCACAGAGCCAGACCATGCGATAGACCCGCCGTTGTTGAATGTCGGTCGCAAAGTCGATGCGGTCCAGAGCCTTGCGGAAGAGGGCCAGCATCGAGGGATCGTGTGCGTGTTGCACGAACCGGACCATGTCGTCCGCGTCGACGCGGAGGCTGGACTTGGCCGAGGGGCGGAGGCAGGCAGCCCAACGGCGTCGCAGGGCGTCAGCCTTGGGGCGGGGAGGGAGGTGCTGAACCAACAAGGCGATGCACCGTTGGCCTGGGTGCGGCTGGGTATGCGAGTCGGGCTTGGGGGTGGTGGATTTTGCAGGGCGGCGTGGGGGAGCCTTCGGGGCGGTTTCAGGCGGGAGTCGATCCAGCTTTTCGAGGGCGAAGGCGGCCTCCCACCAGGAGTCCGCAGAGGAGTCCTTGGCGCCGAGGGCGAAACTGCGGATGGTCCGCCTCAAGGCCTCGACGACCTCCGGGAGGGGCAGGCCAAGTTCCCCGAGCACCCAGGCCACGCCTGAGCGGAGGCATTGCTGGGCGCTGCGAGAGACCATGCCGCGCGCCAGGGCCTCGGCCTGTTTGTGGTGCTTGAGATAGGGGAGAAAGGACTGGGCCGTCCAGGCCACGGTGCCGGTCTGGTCCAGGGCCAGGTCGACCAGTTGCTGCACGCTCTCGGGTTCGGGCGACACCATCCCGGCGGCGAAGACCAAGGCGATGCTGTTTCCGTGGACGATCTCGAGGTCCGGGAGGCGTTCGGACGGGTCACGCGCGAAGGTGGTCAGGGGGGCGATGGCGCGGCGCTTGTAGGACGTGGTTTCGGACCCCACCAGCGGGTAGGCGATAGGCGCGTTTTCGGAGGGGACCTCGGTGGGGCGTTGGTCGGCCTTGGGCTCGGTTTCGAATTGGAAATACTCGGTCCATGTGAACGGGCGCGGCGGCAGATTCTTGTCGAGGTGGGATTGGTTAGCGGCCGGTTCGACGAAGTCTGGGGCCATGATGCCCAGGTAGGCCGCGAACCGGTAGGCGACGAAGAACTCGAGCAAGGACCGGTGCGAGGGGGTGTAATCGCCGTCTTCGGTGTGGACCAAGATGCCGCTGTTTTGCAGGTCATGCCGCCAGTGGTCGAGGTCTTTGGCTTCGTGGATTCGGTCCTTGAAGATGCGCCTGACCTGGTCGGGGAAATCTCGGTAGTTGAGCTTGAACTGGCGGTTGCGGAGCATGGTCCAGGCGAGTTCGGAGAAGAAGAAGAATTTGTCCGCTTCGGAGGTGAAGGTGCGTTCCTCGAGGATATTCCGCTGCATGACGCGGCGGAGGGCGTAGAGGTAGACGCGGGGCAGATCGACTGGTTTCCCGGCGGCGATGTCTGGCAGGGCTTCGAGGATATATTGGATCATCAAGGGCCGGCGGGCGAAGTCCAGGAGATCCTCGTTGGCCATGACTTGGTCGACGACGGTTGCCGAGGTTTGGCGCGCGAGGGCCTCACGCACTTGGCGGTTGTCGAAGCGCTCGAGTTCGAGCAGGTCGAACTGGACGGGGCCGCGGTTGAGGACCTCGATGGCTTCGCTGATGTCGGAGAAATGCTCGAGGCGGCTGGTCAAGATGACTTTGCTGCCCGGGACGGCTACCGAGGCCAGTTCTTGGAAGTGCTCCCGCATCTTCTGTCGGTCCACGCGAAGGGCCATTTCGTCGAACCCGTCGAAGATCAGCAGCAATCGCCCGATGGCATTGAGTTGCTCGAAGGCGCGGTAGCCCGGCAGGCGGAACTCGTGTTTGCGGAAGAAGAACTCGGAGAAGAGGGATTCGACGGTGACGGCCTTGGCATAGTCGCGCAAGGGGATGAGGAGCGGCACGCGTGGGCGGGGGAGGCGTCGAGTGCGGGCGTCGCGGTACCGCTGGGAGAGGAGCCAGGCGTAGCGCAGGGCGAACCAGGTCTTTCCCATCCCGAATTCGCCCAGGATGGAGACGTGCTCGCGGCCGGGGTGTTCGAGCCAGGTATCGAGGTAGCCCTCCATCCAGCGGTGGCGGGCGTCGTAGGTTGTCTCGGCGACGCGCTCGCCGGAGACGGGATGGAACTCCGGCTTGGTGCAGGCGAGGGGGACGTAGAGCCGGTCGATGTCCATCTCCTTGACCTGATCGTCCAGCCAACGGAAGTAACCGTCCAAGTCCGCGTGTTCCTCGATGAGTTCGTCGAAGGTATAGCCATAGAGCATCCCGCTGGCGGTGCGCTCCAAGGCATCGCGGACGGTCTGATCCAAGACGCAGGCCGCCACCAGCCAACCTTCATCCACGCGGTGGGTGCGGACCGCGGCGCGCAGGGCGTCGACCTCGGCCAGGCGGCCTTGTCCGGCGATGGCGCGGACCAGGATGCGATCGTAGCCGCGGCGCTGGGGCACGTTAATAATCCATTGGCAGGCGTCTTCTTGTTGAGCGACGTGGGGTTCGGACCGGTAGCCGAGGGCATCGAACCAGAGCCGGAGCTGGGCGGCTAGGGCATCTAGGGCGGCGGGGGCCGAACGGTGGTTTGTGCCCGGCTCGGCGAGGAGTTCCTTGGGTGGCCGGGTGAGGTAGATCGAGCTTCCCCAGGCGGCGTTTCGCGGGACTTGCAGGTGGCCGGTGGAGGCGACGGCGCTACGGACCGCGCCCTCGGCATACTCGAATGTGGCGGTGGCCGAGACGAGTCCATCTGTCGAGGTTCGGACGCCGGCCTGGCCTTGCAGGGCGTCGCAGAGGCTTTGGGTGAAAAGGCTGCCTGCGGCGGACTCGACGGCCCATTCGAGTGCTTGCCCTGCGGCCATCACGTGGCGGCTCTGTCGTTCGGAGTGGAAATCGCCCAAGTCACGCCAGAAGCCGCCGGTGTGGGCACCACTGTAGCAGCAGTCCAAGATCACGACGAGCTCAGAGGCGCGGATCAGGGCGAGCTGTTCTGCCAAGTCCCGCGTCGAGAGGCCGCCTTGTTCCGGGTCGATTGCGTTCGCGTCGTAGGGCAGGACGTAACGCGTGGCGCCATCCGACATGGGGCTATTTCCGCCCAGCTTCCATCCACCGTGGCCGCCGAAGTGGACGATGACCTGGTCCGATTCGAGGGTGTCGGCGGCGATCTGCTTAAGGGCCTCGAGGATGGCCTGGCGGGTGGCTTGGTGGTTGTAGAGGCAGATGGTGCGGGCGAGCGGCAGATGACCGAAGTGACGCATCGCCTCGTAGAGCCGGTTGACGTCCACGACGACTCCGGGCAGCGGCGGCAGTCGGTGGTTGCCGGCGGCGTACTTGGCTACGGCCACCAACAGCAGCCAACGGCGTGCGGGCGGTCCAGGCGGGGCGGTTGCTGGGTGCGGGACACTGGGTCCTTGCTTTCTGCCTGCGGTGCGTTTCATGCGGAAGCCGTGGCCGTGGCCAAGGCGGGCTGAGGATTTCAGTTCTCCGGGAGGCGCGCAAGTGTCCAGCCGCATCGCGACCCCTCGCTGAGGATTCGGGGCTCCTTGGGGCGAACTGGGTTACGTCGCTGGGTCAGGGGCGTGAGCGCGTGGGGATCGGGTCGTTGGCGACACTACAGGGAGGTGGGGCCATGGTGGCCTGGCACACAGCTATGCAAAACGGTGCGAGAAAGATCCTCGAGCAACTGAAGCGGAGGCTGGAACGGTTGGCGGGTGAGGTCGATCGGCTGGCCTACCAGGTGGAACTGCTCCTGGCCGACCCGGGGGTGTCGATGACCTCGATACGGTCGGGGGCGGAGCGGGAATTCGAGCGGCGGGCGGCGGCGGCGCGGGGGGCGACGCGATTCGAGCGCTTGGGTTTTGCCCAGGTGGGCGGCTGGCCGCAGGCACAGTTCACGATCGACAACTTCCGCGTGGGGTTGTCGCCGAAGCTGGCTGCCCTCCTGGATTTTCTGGCGCGGGATGATGGGGTCGTCGAGGACGACTTAGTACGGTGGAAGACGCCAGGCGAGATTGTCGCCCATCTGCAGAAGCAGTTCGAGGGCGACTTTGCGCCCTCGTCGCTCCCGAACCTGGTTTATCGGCTGCGCCGTCAGTTGGACGATCAGAACCTCCACCGTGACTACATCCGGGTACACCCGGAAGGGTCGGGCTACCGTTTTGCCCTACGCCGAAGTTTGGGTCCGCGGGATTCGGTGACCGGTTTGTAGTCTCGCTTGGCGACATCCTGATGAGGCTTCAGGATCATGGATTAAGGCTCGCTCGACGGTAGGGTGCACGGTCCTCTGCGCGCCGCGTCGCGGGCGAGACGCCCGCGCTCCGTTGGGGGCTGAACAGGGCCCATATCTTTTTGGCTGGACAACGGGGATTCGCGTCGTCAGGGTATGAGGCGTGACGGTGGGTGGACGCGAGATCAGTGCGCCAGTCCTGGAGTGGATTCAGGCGGCGGCGGAGCA